>CALLLS010000022.1 GCA_938008215.1 uncultured Verrucomicrobiales bacterium
TCCGAGGCGACGAAAGGACTCACACTGAATCTCGATCCATTTTTTAGCGAACGCTTCACAACGCACGCGGATTTCCGCAGGTGATTCGTCCCGCGCTTCTTGCACTACTTTAAATTCGATCGGTAGACCATGACAATCCCAACCCGGAATAAAAGGCGCTTCAAACCCTGCCATTGATTTAGACTTAACCACGAAGTCTTTCAGAACCTTATTCAGAGCAGTTCCCATGTGTGCGTCACCATTCGCGAACGGTGGTCCATCATGCATCACGAATTTAGGGCATCCATCCGCTTTACGCTTCTTTATCACCTGCTCATACACACGCGCCTCATCCCATTGCTTGAGACGAATCGGCTCATTCTGCGCAAGGTTTCCGCGCATAGGGAACGTGGTGTCAGGCAGGAAGATGGTGTCTTTATACTTGGATGCGGTCTCACTCATGATTTTGGGACTGTTTTAATACATCAGAAGCCCCTTGTGACAATCTTTTTTGACCTGCCGTAATATGACAATTTAATCAAGCTAGGAATAAGGTGTTTCTACCTCCTTTCAAACGATCAACATACAGTCCCCATAGCTGTAGAATCGGTATTTCTCAGCTATCGCTTGGGCGTATGCTTCCATGACTAGGTCACGCCCGGCGAAGGCGGAGACGAGCATCATGAGGGTGCTTTGAGGGAGGTGAAAGTTCGTGAGGAGAGCGTCTACGATTTTTGGTTGATACGGAGGGTAGATGAAAATGTCCGTCTTTCCGCTTTCTGAGGTTAGCGCGCCTTTTGGATAGTGAGAGCCAAGGTGCTCTAGGGTTCGGCTGACTGTCGTTCCTACCGCTACTACGCGTCTAGCTTGGTTGATCTTTTCCGCGGATTCTGGGGAGACGTGATACATCTCCCCGTGCATATCATGGTCTTTCACCATTTCCGCTTTTACAGGGCGAAACGTTCCTACGCCCACATGCAGGGTGAGGAAGGTGTGATTTAGTTCTGCTAGCAGTTCGGGGGTGAAATGGAGACCTGCGGTAGGGGCAGCGATCGCGCCTTCTTCTTGGGCGAAGACGGTTTGGTAGCGCTCAAAGTCTGCTTCCTCAGCCTCGCGCTGCATGTAATGGGGCAGGGCGAGTTGTCCGCTTTCTTCTTCATTAATCACGGCGTCCCACTGGATGACGCGGTAACCTTCTTCATCGATCTCTTGAACGATACCACGGATCCCTCCCACGATGACTTCACGCCCCACTTTCATCTTCTTCCCAGGGCGAACCATGCATCGCCATAGGGTGGAGGATTCCTTCGCGACACGCACAAGCTCGATCTTCCCGTCATCGGAGAAATACCTCGCCTTCACCACGCGGGTATTATTAAGCACTAGTAGATCCTCAGGGGCGAGGTAGCTCTTTATTTCCTTAAAGTGGGTATGCGTGATGGACTGCTCTGCGCGATTAATCACAAGCATACGCGAGGCATCACGCTTCTCCGCTGGGCGGCTGGCAATGAGTTCCTCAGGAAGGTGAAAGTCAAAGTCTTCTGTGCGGAGTTCAGACATTATCTTTAAAATGAGCTACTGTTTCTTGCTCGATATTTTGATTTCTCTTACGTGTTTCAATAATTAACTGTCCAAATTCCGCAGCATGCTCAAGTGGAAACCAATATCTATAATTTTCATGGTCTTTTTGAAGCCCTCTATCTCTTAAAAACATCTCCATATCGTCATCATAGCTAATGCCAAATACATAAATGTCATCTGTAGGTAATATACGCAATGGATCTGCTCCAATCAGTTCAGCGAAAGCAGAACGAAACTGTGAAATGTAAGGTGCGTCTTCTTGAATTAACAATTCTAGTGCCTCACAAAATTGACTATCTGACAAAGGGGCACGGGTTTGCTGAAGCGAGATGTAATTCCTCACCCTTTTTTTATCTCTTTTTTCGTGACGCCATCCAAAAACCAACCAGTAAACGACTAAAAATAAAATAATACCGAGAAAGCCCGTAAGAATAACAGCAATGAAATTATGAAACAGGTTTCCCATCATTTAAAATAGAACACTAAAATTATCTGATCAGGAGTAAATACTTTTCTCCGCGTTAAAACTAATTCTTACGCCCCCGATTCCACCACCGCGCTAGTGCTCTCACCCATAAATAGCTCTTTTCCAGTAACTTCCCAAAAAGCGTTTTTACTTGTGAGGATTGTGAGCCGTAGATGATGGGTTGGAAGAGAGCGTCATTGTTTAATCCAGTGTAAACAGCGGAGTTTTTCGTGAGTATTCTGGGATCTCCTTTATACACGCCGCCCTGCCATTGAATTCCGTTCTTTCCGAATTTTTCTGGGTGATCGATAGCGAGGAGGGCTTCTGCTTTTCCGTATCCCCATTGTTGCTTGAGGTAGGCGCGATAGGTGGCGCGGCTCTCATGCCACACGATGGCGCAAGGGTGAAATTTCACTTCATATCCTGCCTCTAAAACTCGCCAGCAGAAGTCCACGTCATCTCCCGCGATGCGGTATTTCTCTCTAAATCCACCTATCTCCTCCCAGACTTTTTTTCGCACCGCCATGTTACATCCTGGGAGATGTTCTGCGTTCGTATTATCAATCAGAACAGGGCTCGCCTGCCCGGGGAGGCGGGAGACCTCTTGAGCTTCGGGCTCGTCTCTGGTGGGTTGTAATCCATATCCTCCCACCATGCCAATCTCTTCTCCTGCCTGAAAGCTCACTCGAAGCCATTTCAGCCAATCTTGATCAGGTCGGGCGTCGTCATCAGTATAGGCAATTAATTCTCCTCCTCCGATCTCTGCGCCTCTATTCCGAGCTACGGAGAGTCCTTTATTCTCTTGGGTGATAGTCCTGAATTCTATGCCTTTTTCTTCAAAACGGGAGAGGAAAGATTGCGCGACCTCTGCGGTGCCATCAGACGAACCATCATCGATGACCACTACTTCATAGCTTTCATCATTCAGTTTAAAGAGGGCTTCTAAGCAAGCCCCGATGCGTGTCGCTCCGTTATAAGAACATACCACTACGGAAATTAAAGATGTGGGGCACGGACGTTTTGTCAAAACGTCCCTACCTAGGTATGCACTAGCTTCACGCAAATCCCCCTCCGCTGTTTTCATTCCAAAGAGCCACCCATCTACGATCGACCCATTATTAAACCAGACATCACTCCAAGCGAAAACAGTTATGCCTTGCACCCCTTCTTCCGAAGAAACGCGAGTCGCCATTTCTATCATGCCAGCTTGCCCGTCTTCCCCATGTGTTCCCACATCTGCCCCGAACTCACTGATGACGAGTGGACGGTCACCGGCGATGATTTGCAGGTGTTGGAGATAAGCGCGATAAGTGTCTTCTGATTCGAGATAGACGTTAAAAGCGGTGAAGTCTGTGTTTTCTAGCTCTAGGAACTCCGTGGTGGGATAGTTCGCGTAGGTGTAAAGGACATAGGGAAACTCAGGACGGAGGCGATTGATCATTTCCTCCAAAGCCATTTTTACACGCTCTTTCCCCATTTCATGCACGAGCCACGCGGGTGTCTCGTTAGCGATATAGATGGCAGAAAGCGCGGGATGGTCTCCATGCTCTGTCAGAAAAGAACGGAGATCTAGATACCCCTTTTCATATAGGGAGCGGTATTTTAGGTAGTTAATCTCCCAAGACCATGGAACAGAAGCGAAGACGTGAATGCCGAGTCGATGCGCCTCATCTAAAAACGCGCGAGAAGGCGTCTCATACACCCGCACCATATTACACCCTTTCGCGGCGATCTCTGGTAACTCCGAGATCAGGGATTTTCCTGCTGGGAATGGACCAAGCGTGACTCCAGAAAGCACGATGCGCTCTCCTCTAAAGGAAAAGAAACGACCATCTGTCTGTAGCATCTGATTAATCACGATGTTATTACTCACTTATAGAAGCAAAGAGGCAAAGAATATTTCTCCTTCTTTCTTTCCCGTGACCTGATATACCTCTTCATAGTCTATTAAAATGATGGTGAAAAAATGGAACCTTCCAGATCTGGCGAACTTTGAAGCACTCGTAAGCACCGCAGATGTGCGTGAGGATGATCAAAAAGCGATTTTGGAAACCCTCTCTGGATTCAAGGGCAAAGAGGAATCTCAGCAACGTCAAAAAGGTTTGCGCGTCTGGTTTGAGAGAGCCAAGCCACGCTCGAAGGAAGCGGGAGAAGAAGTGGGAAACCGTTTAAGAGTGACTCTTGGTATCGTCCAAGGCTTAGCACTCATCATCTCCTTTGCTCTCGGAGTCGCTCTCATCGGAGGCTTAATAGAGAAAGTAGGTCTCACCGAAGGAAAAGCGTATAATGTGTGGAAGCTCATCGCGATCACGATTGGTGGTCAATGGGTGTTTCTGATTCTTGCGGTTCTCAGCTGGGTGATCCTTCGTAATAATTCGCGTAAAATGACCCTCTTTGAAGAAGTGGGCGGGCAGATCATTAAAAAAATGTCTGGGAAGCAAGCGGCGAGAGGCTGGAATGAGCTCTATCGGGCTGGCTCCTCCTACCGTGCAATTCTCAGTTGGCGGGTAGCAAGGATTGCGCAGTGGGCGGCGGTCTCCTTTAACCTCGGGCTCATCATCGGGTTTCTCGCTATTCTCCTCTTTCTTGAAATTAACTTTTTCTGGGCGACTACGCTTCAAGACATCGGACTTCCCCAACTGGAGAAAGTGAAAAACTTCTTAAGTATTCCTTGGGGCTGGTGGCAACCGGAATGGTTACCGAACAGAGACCAGCTAGTGCTCACACAGCTCCAACTCAACGAACTCAATCCTGACGGAAAACCCGAGTTTTGGTTTCCGTTTTTACTCGGGAGCTTTCTCTTCTGGGGGCTTCTCCCACGCCTTATTCTGGCAGGCTATTGTCATGTTATGGAAGGACGCTCCATAGGGAAGCTTACCTTCATGGAGAAGAGACATCGGGATTTATGGCGAAAGCTTACCCCGAGAGTGAATACACGCACAAACTATGAGGTATCTCAAGACGGAGTCATTCTCATTGATGTAGGAGGCACAGACGCCACCACTGAGGAATTACGCCCCTTTTTACTTCAGCACTTACGCGTGAACCCGATGGGGCGATTCACATCCGGAATAGTGAATGGTGATGAAAAAGAAAAAGCACTCCAAGAGTTAGAAAAGGCTAAGCGTGGGGTGGTGCTTCTAGTGGAGTCTTGGAACCTTTCCCCTAAGCAACTAAAGGTGCTTCATGAAAAGCTCAGAAGCGTTATCGGGACGAATCACTTAATCCTTTATCTCGTGCTAGGGCTGCCCAAAGGTGGTGTAACACAAGCGCCAGAAGAGGCTGAAATAGCAGAGTGGGAAAGCTTCGTGACGGAGCTCCATGACCCAGAGACGGAGATCGTGGCATATAAGATTTAAACAATGGAACAAACAAACAACTCAATCCCTACCTTTGCGGTGGTAGGAAAAGTAAACGCAGGGAAGTCCTCTGTTTTAGCTACGCTTCTAGAGGTGGACGATGACCAAGTCTTACGGATTTCCAGCACCCCAGGAGAAACCACGGAGTGTAAAGATTACCCTGTAGAGTTCGATAAAAAGGAATGGATTCGCTTTGTAGACACCCCTGGTTTTTCCCGCCCCATTGAGGCAATGCATGCCATTAAGGAGCTGGAAACGACCGAGGAAAAACCGAACTTTAAAACCCTGCAAAGGTTCGTGGAAAAATACCATAGGAGTGGTGAGTTTGAAGATGAATGTCGGCTCCTTTCTCCAATGTTAACGGGCTCTGGACTGCTCTATGTGATTGATCCCAGTAAACCCTTACGTGACGCCTTCGTAGCGGAGATGGAAATACTACGCTGGACGGGACAACCACGTCTCGCACTGCTCAATAAAAAGGGCGATAGTGAGGAGTTTCTAGAAGATTGGAAAAAGACGCTCGGTTCCTACTTTAATCTCGTTCGCACCTTTAATGCTCACACCGCAAAATACGATGAGCGGGTGCGTCTAATTCGCTCCCTCTTAGAAATCGATGAAGGAAACGGAAAAGCGATCGAAACCGTACTAAACTTCCTCGAAATGGAATGGGGACAGCGGAGAGAAGAATCCACAGAGGCGATCATTACTTTCTTAGAGAAAGCTCTCACGCATCGGGAAACATGCTCCATCACAGAGCGTGACATGAGCATTGATTCACGGAAAGAGCGTAAGCTGAAGGAGCTGGAAGAGACCTATTTCAAGAAAATCACATCCTTTGAAGAGAAGATGCAGAAACAGCTTCTTAAGCTTTATAGGCATCACCTTGTAACGGTTGAACAAAGCCCTATCAACTATGAATCACTGGATTTACTCTCCGATGAAACATGGCAGAAATGGGGCCTTAATCGTACACAGCTCGCGATGGCGGGTGCTGCGACTGGGGGGGCAGGAGGTCTGATGGTAGACATCGGGACTGGCGGGCTTACCCATGGGTTCGGGACTCTTATTGGTGCACTAGGCGGAGCGGCTGCCGCCTTTCTGAAAGGAGGAGATTTACCAGACTTTGGGTTCTCAATTGGTGGAGGATTAAAGATGGAAGAAGCAGATGGAACGGCTCTTTCTGTAGGGCCACCTAAGAGTGATAACTTCGCGTGGATTCTCTTAGACACCTCCTTAAATTACTATGCGCAGATCATCTCTCGCGCCCATGCGAAAAGAGAGAAGGATACGCTCACGCATGATGGAAGTAGCATCACGAGAGGGCTTCAACAAAGTCAGCGGAAACCTTTTGCTCGCTGGTTCGCTTCTTGTGCGAGCGGCAATCCAGATCGCGGAATGGAGCCAGAGGTCTTTCAAGCGTTACAAGAAATCTTAGGGAACCTTGAAGAAAAGAATTAGAAAATAGGTTTTAATGATCATTGGGAACCCCTGCGAAGTAGAATTCTGCTTTTAGACCTGCTTCTAATTTCTTTAAAGTTGAATACTTTTTCTCATCCCAAGGATCCTGCGCCTCTGGCAAAGGAAGGGCGCCTAGATTACAATGCCAGCTCATTTGCTCGCAGCCTGGCAGGTAACAATACAATACTTCAGACGGGCCACCTATATCATGAGCACGCGCTCGTTCTACCCTGTAATTTGAAAGCTGACAGTGTGAGATAAGCTCATTTAAGAGACTTAGCTTGGTTTTATAGAGCCTCTGTCTCATGTCACCTTTATGCTTTTTCGCCCGTCTATTTGCTATTTCGGTTTGGAGTGCGAGGAGATATGCCCTCGCTAATTTACTCTCATCAGCTATGCTCTCTAAATGTGTCAGAATGGAGTGCAACCTAGAACCACAAAAGTGATTGTAAGCCTGATCTAAATCACGGTTTAAAATTTTATTCCGATGCGCCTTCGCAGGACGAGTAATGCGACGCGCATGATGCTTTTTCTTCTTTCTAGGCATTTTAAAAGTGAGGTTTGTTCGACGCCATCCATACTCCAGAAGGTAAGCTCTGAACAGAGTAATCTCCTATGCTCTCGCGAACCAACCTGAGCGTCGGGCAGCCAATCTTAGCCGTCATTCGTCTGACTTGCCGATTCTTTCCTTCGGTCAACGTAAGCCTTATCCAGTTGCTTCTATGTTGAGCGTCTGCATTTACTGCGGGGTTTCTCTCCCACAACCACTCAGGGGGCTGCTCTAAGAGATCTACCTCCGCGGGGCGGCACAGGTGCACTTTTTTATGCACCCGAATCTCTAACTCTCCACACTTTATTTTCTCCAAGTCGTCTACTGTGGGTTGCCCATTTACCTGCACATAATACGTGCGCTTATGATTATTCCCTGGATCTAGAAATGCCTTTTCGTCTTTTGGATTATCACTGAGAAGTAGTAATCCCTCCGAATCATAATCAAGCCTCCCTAAAGGTTTAACCCCCTCAGGTAAAGCACCTTCTGCTAGTGTCCTTCTATCTGGGTAATCTGGGTTTAAATTAAATTGGGAAAGAATCCGATACGGCTTATTATAAAGAATCAACATATAGAGTTTACCTTAAATTAAATCTAAGGTTTATAGTTCTTATATGAACGATGAAGTGAATCAACTCATCTCTTTAGCTCTGAGAGAGGATCTAATGGATCGCGGGGACGTCACCTCCAATTACTTCGTGCCCTCAGAGACGAATGCGAAGGCGCTCGTGAAGGTGAAAGATAGCGGCGTCATTGCAGGCTTAAAGATAGCAGAAGCCGTTTGTAATGCCGTAGATCCTCAGATAGAAGTAACACACCTCATGAAGGACGGAGTAGCTGTAAAGCATGGATCATACGTGATGGAATGGAATGGGAAAGCACGCTCGATTCTTACTGCGGAAAGAACCGCCTTAAACTTCTTACAAAGGCTGAGTGGGATTGCATCTAAAACGAGCTTCTTCGTGCAACTCGTTTCTCATACTCAATGCAAAGTCCTAGATACGCGTAAAACTACTCCTGGCTGGCGAAGCTTAGAAAAAATGGCAGTGCTTTCAGGTGGAGGAAAAAATCACCGTATGGGGCTCTATGATCGCGCAATGGTAAAAGATAACCACCTAGTAGCAGAGAACAGCCTAGACTACATTCAGACGGGAATAGATGCACTTCAGAAAGATCATCCATCAGTGGAAATAGAGCTAGAAGCAGATACTCTAGAGCAGGTGAAAAACTTTCTTACTCTGAAAGGTGTCCACTATATCTTACTCGATAATATGTCTCTGGATCAAATGAGCGAAGCCATAAGCATGCGTGATGATGCGAAAAGCACCGTAAAGCTGGAAGCAAGCGGAGGAGTAAATCTCTCTACTGTTAAAGAAATCGCAGAAACGGGCGTGGATTTTGTCTCGGTGGGTGCGCTCACGCATTCGGCAGTCGCCCTTGACATTTCGTTAGAATTTGTGCCTCTCTAGCCCAAAACTCAGTGATGGATATTCATTGGTACGAATCCTTAAGCTCAACGAATGATGAAGCAAAAAGGCTGGCAAAAGAAGGCGCCGCTCATGGATCTATAATAGGAGCTGACTTCCAAGAACGTGGGCGAGGACGCACAGGTAAAAGCTGGATTTGCGAAAAGGGAGAAGGGCTCATGTGTTCCATCATCCTTCGACCACAGTGGGATAAAAAGTATTGGGGCTGGATTGCCCTCACCGCAGGACTGGCTCTTTCTGAATTACTTCAGCGCGATTGCCTAAGATCCGTCATCAAATGGCCGAATGATATTCTTGTAAACGGGAAAAAGATCGCGGGAATTCTTACAGAAGCGGATGAAGAAGCCGTTATCGTGGGAATAGGAATGAACCTGAATATGCAAACATTACCAGAAGTAGAGAGCGAAATTAAGCCAACAAGCTTCTTCATAGAGACGGGTTGCACCCTAGATTCTAGATCTTACGCCCGCTCCCTACAGCAACAGCTAGTTCAGCTTCTATCCGCAGATAGCCCTCTTCTCATCAGATCTACGATTTTCCATAAGTTAGCATGGAAAGATACTATTATTTCCTTAACGACGAAGGCGGATACATATACGGGAAAGATCACTGGGCTTGGTGACTTCGGTCAACTACTCCTTGAAACAGAATCTGGAGAACAAGAAATCTATGATGCTTATAATATCAGGCCGATTACCTAAACGTTGACAGAGATCTTCTTATTCATTGGCAGTCAATACCGCCTCAGTAGGTGATATATTCATATAGCTTGCTGTCCGCCCTGCAATGCGGCTAAAAATCGGTGCAGCTAGAACTCCACCGTAGCGTTTTTTCTTATTTGGACTTACCATTGGATCATCCACCACCACGTAACAAATAAAGGCGGGCGTATCTGCAGGAAGTATTCCACCGAAAGAACAAATATAGCGCCCCATTACATATCCACCTTTCTCCCACTTACGCGTAGTCCCTGTTTTCCCAGCCACTTTATAACCCGGAACGCGTGCTAGTGTACCTGTGCCACCTTCCTCTGTGACGCTAGTCATGGCTCGTCTTAATGCGATCGCTACGTCCTCTTTAATCACCCGTCTCTCAAACTTCGGCTTATTGTCCTCAATCACCGTTCCATCATTTGCGATAACCGCCTTTACGAGAGTAGGCCTCATCTTTTTTCCATTATTAGCCACAGTCGCATAAGCTACCGCCATATGCATAGGAGTCGCTGAAATCGCATAACCGTAAGTCGCACTCGCAAACTCTTGAGGAGAGGTGCCGACCGTTCCGCGCGTCCTTACTTCCCCTGCCCAATTCAGTCCCGTTGGTTCGCCGAATCCAAACTTTTTCACATAGTCAAAAAATTTCTTCCTTCCCACCTGTCTTCCGAGTTTATACGCGCCAATATTACTTGAAACTGCGAGTATCTGCGCGACGGAAAGCTGACCACGCGGAAAGCCGTCTTTTAAGATGACAGAACGGTCTTTATAATACCCATTTTCACAGTCAATAAGAGGACTATAAATATTCACCAAGCCTTCGTTTAAAGCAGATGCTGCTGTAATCACTTTAAATGTTGATCCAGGTTCTAGAGCTGTTTTAGAAATATAATTCCTGCTTCCCTCTGCTACTCCCTCTCTCGTATTTAAGTTATAATGCGGGCGTCCCGCGAGTGCCAGTATGTCTCCTGTGCTCGGCTCGATGATGATCGCACAGCCTTTCTTACATTCGGCTTCAAGTAATCCATATTCTAGCTCTTCCTCAAGGATACTCTGTATCGTCGTATCAATAGAAAGCTTTAGGTTCAGTCCCTGCGTCGGAAGTTTAAACTCTTCTTCCTCAGATGCGATCGAAAGATTATTAGGATTACTTTTCCTCTTATGGTATCCATCGGTTCCACTTAATTGGTCATTAAAGCGGGATTCCAGCCCCGTCTCACCTTGATAGTCTTTAGTATATCCTATTAAATGAGTGGCGAGATATGGTGAGGGATAGTGACGCGTTAGCCTCTTTTCTAGATAGATCCCTCTGATATGATTCTCTTTAAGCTTACGCCTGATGAATTCTGCGTCCGCTTCGTTTAGATTTTTCTTAATGTAGATTTTTTTCTTTTTGGGATCATTCAGCAGCCCTAGAAGATCACCTTTATTCATACTTAAGGGCTTCGCTAAAATAGACACAATGAATGCGTTATGCTCTAATAAAAGACTGGCTGGTGTTTCTGTATCCGCAATTCTGAAGCGCATCGTAGCGAGTAGCTTTCTCTTACCTTGAACATCTGCTTCATTCCATTCTGGGGTGTACCTGAGCCGCTTATAAGCCACCCCCCATGAGACGGTGTCCTTATCATCGATATGATACTTATCTATATATAAATCTGTAAGAGGCGTATTAACGACGAGAGGCTCCTCATTTCTATCTACAATGAGTCCTCTATGCGCAGGGAATACCTCCGTAGTATAATGAGAGGCGCGTTTATTAGCAGAAGCACGATCCTCCCTATTGAGGTATTGTAGAGAAATAACACGAAAAGACAGAACGGTAAGAGCTAATATAAGCAGCCCACCACAAACCAAATACCGGTTCTGACTTCCTTTGATATTCATTATTCTGATCGCGCTATGCTAGACTTGGAGAGAGCCGGAATCGTGATGATGTCTTCACTCCTGATAGGAATGAGCCCTGTATGATGCGCCTCTATCTTTTGCTTAAGTAAAAATCGGTTACTACTATTTAAGAGGTCTGCCTTATAGTGACTAAGAAGATTCTGCTTACTTCGAGTCTGTTGCTCTACTTTATCGATTTGTCGTTGCACTAATGTATGCTTATTTTTCAATATCGCTAGATAGACACCACATGCGATTAGGGCACTTAGGACTGTGGTGTAAGCCGTAAAATAGAATAGTTTATTAAGTCTTTTAAACATGGGTTCGTAGGGTCAGATTTTTTCGGCGATGCGTAATTTTGCAGTTCGCGATCTCGGGTTAATTTTACATTCGCGCTGATCAGCCATCATGGGCTTCTTAGTGATTGTTTTTAGGCAGTAGTCAGGGTTTGGCTTTGCTTCTGGCCATTCTGGGCGGTCTATAGTCTTTGCTGATTGATGCGCAAAAAAGCGCTTCACCAATCTATCCTCTAAACTATGAAAAGAAATTAAGGTAAGCCGCCCTCCTGTATTAAGCAACGCAGGAGACTTTTTTAAGAGAGATTCTATTTCGCCCAGCTCGTTATTCACCTCTATGCGAAGTGCTTGAAAAACTCTCGTTGCGGGGTGAATTTTCTCACGTCTTCCCACCCTCTTAAGGATATAGTCAGCAAGGTTTAGAGTAGTATGAAATTCAGTTTTCTGCCTTTCTTCCACCAAGCATCGAGCTATTTTCCCAGATTGCTTTTCTTCTCCGTATTCCCAGAAAATACGCTTTAGCTCGCTTTCCGAATATGTTTCTACAACCTCTTTTGCGGTAATGCCTTGAGATTGATTCATTCTCATATCTAGAGGACCACTTCTCATGAAAGAGAATCCGCGCTTTGCTTCATCCAGCTGGTGAGAGGAAACCCCGAAGTCAGCAAGTATTCCATCCACTTTATCTATGCCTAGTGGAGCAAGCACCTCATCAATACATGAAAAATTTGCGTGCACACTCGTAAACGCGTCTCCAAACTCTTTTAATCGAGTCGCGGTTTGAGCAAGTGAGTCCACGTCGCGATCCAATGCGATCACCTTATGCCCCGCCTTGAGTAAAAGCTCAGAATGACCTCCGCCGCCTGCAGTAGCATCTATAATAACTCTGTTTTTCCCAGGAAAGGCTTTAAGCACTTGCTCCGGTAATACTGGCGTGTGATAATCTGAACTTCCTAATATTTCATCCTTCATCTGCTCATTTCTACAATTACTAGGTAAGATAAACTTCCCTAATCCATCACAGATTTGGTACAGCATTCCAGGGAGCTGCAAATGCGCTCCAGAAAAAGGATATGTAAGTGATGCCGCCATTATCCAAAATCCAGTGAGTCATAAAGCGATGTGAGCACCTCGCTCTCACTCGTCATTATTGCTTCATAATTGCGAGGGTTTATAATTTCGAAAAAGTTCCCTCTTCCTAATAGATGAATGCTCGCTTCTGGCTCTAAGCTTTGTTCATCAGCAAATTTTTTGGGGATTAACATCTTACCCTGCTCATTAACCGTCACCGGCTGGTTATGGGTATGAAGGCTTCCTTTTTGTCTCGTCTTTATGCCGTTAGAAAGCTCCGTATTATTTTGGATAGATTCAAGAGCGGCCTTAAATGCCTCATCCGTCAAAGCTTTTAGAATTGGCACACCAGAGAGCTCCCACTTTAAGAGGCGCAAACGATATGCCCCTCCCTTAGATGGACGCCATGAAGACGGAACGGAAACACGTAGCTTCTTATCAAGCTTATGTTCATATTCTCCTTCAAAACTAGTTTGCAGTGCACTCAATTTCGAATATTAGTAAAATATACTCATTACAGTACACTATAGTGCACTTTAATGTCAAATTTAAATATTTTGCGAGATGCAACCTGAAAGACTTAAAAAAAAATCCCCCCAAATGCATGGAGGGATTTAAAATTTCTATTAACAAGAACTAAGACTATATCGCACCATAGGCGAGCATTGCATCAGCTACTTTTACAAAGCCAGCGATGTTTGCTCCTTTCGTGTAGTTTACGATCTTGTCTTCTTGCCCATACTCCACACACTTTTGGTGAATATTATGCATGATCTCTTGAAGACGCGCATCTACTTCTCCTCTAGACCATGATATACGAAGAGAGTTTTGAGATTGCTCTAAGCCAGAAACCGCTACTCCACCAGCATTTGCGGCTTTGGCTGGCGCAAAGTAGACCCCAGCTTTATAAAAGGCATCAATCGCATCTAGCTCTGTTGGCATGTTTGCCCCTTCTGCTACTGCAATCACTCCGTTCTTAACTAAGGTCTTAGCATCATCTAGATTTATCTCATTTTCCGTCGCGCATGGTAGTGCAATTTCCGCAGCTATTCCCCATGGTCTTTCACCTTCATGGAACGTTGCAGAAGAATACTTATCAGCATACTCACTAATACGACCTCTTCTCACTTCTTTAAGGTCAATCAGGAATGCTAACTTATCATCACATATCCCTTCTGGATCGTGGATAAACCCTGATGAATCAGATGCAGTAACCACTTTTCCTCCGAGCGTATTTGCCTTCTGGATAGCATACAGAGCAACGTTACCAGATCCTGAAACGGAAATCGTTTTACCCGAAACACCATTATTATGATGTTGAAGCATATTTTCTAGAAAATATACACAGCCAAAACCAGTAGCCTCCTTCCTTCCTTGTGAGCCTCCGTATTCTAGTCCTTTACCAGTAATCGTTCCTACAAAACGATTTTGAATACGCTTATATTGACCAAAGAGATAACTAATCTCACGAGCTCCCACTCCGATATCCCCAGCAGGAATATCAGTATCCTCACCGATGTGACGATTCAGCTCTGTCATAAAGGACTGGCAGAAACGCATTACTTCATTATCGGTTTTTCCTTTAGGGTCAAAGTTTGAACCTCCTTTTCCGCCTCCCATAGGAAGACCTGTAAGGCTATTTTTGAATATCTGTTCAAATGCTAAGAACTTTAATACACTTTGGCATACTGTAGGGTGAAACCTTAATCCGCCTTTATATGGCCCAATAGAGTTATTAAATTGCACACGCCATCCTCTATTAACCCGAATAGACCCATCATCCATTTGCCATGTAACACGGAATGAAATCACGCGATCTGGCTCAGTGAGTCTCTCTAGTATATTGGCATCCTCGTATTTAGGATTCTCTTTAACGTAAGGGATAAGATTCGCAGCAATTTCTTCCACCGCCTGATGAAATTGTTTTTGTTCAGGATCTCTTTGTTTAATCCCTTCCATAAAAGATTCCAGCTCTTTGCTTGATGTATCGCTCATGTCTTAATCGTTTAATTATTTAATCTTCGTTCAACTGCCATGAGTAACCTAAATAGGATATTTTTGGCTCACCAGATATATCTTCGTGCTTTTTGATGAACGCCAGATCAGAACCTGCATTTTTTTCAAAGTCAACCGCAAACCACTCGAAAATTTCAACACGCACGGTAGGGGCGGGGCGATTCAACGAATCGCCTAAGACCCCACAATTAGAATGTATCTTGCACGTATTTGAGGGCTCCTTCTTTAGAATTTAGCCGCCCTTCCAGTTGCTCGGCCTCCACTGTCTCCAATATGGTTCTAAATTCAGTGCCAGGCTTTAAGCCCATTTCTATCAAGTCCTTTCCCGTGATCAGAGGTGGCGGAATAATCGGTTCATTTGCAAACTCTTCCTGCTTAGCGAGAAGGAACTCATAATTATCCGTGAATCCATTACTACTGGCACAGTCTACACGATGCAGCTCTAGCTCCTGCTCAATAGTAGGACGCGCCAAAAAGCGTTTAACCTTCGCTGTTCGCATTTTCTGCACGTCCATGAACTGCATGTGATGTGAGACCATCATACACACATCATTGATCACTTTATTAGGATACCTTAGCCGCTCCAGTATCTCCCGAGCCATCTCAGCCCCGACATGGTCATGCCCATTAAAGCGGATTCTCTCCTCTGCTTCATCATAACTATACGTCGCAGGTTTCCCTATATCATGAAGTAGCACGGCTAAACAAAGTGACAGCGGCGCATCATCTTCCAGAAGAGAAAGTGCAATCTGGGTGTGCGTATAGACATCTCCTTCTGGATGCCATTGTGGAGGCTGCTCACATCCTATGAGGGCTAAGACTTCTGGAATGATATATTTCATAAGCCCTGATTTCATCAAAATATCTAGACCTTCCGCCCTTCTGGAGCTGGTCATGATCTTAGAAAACTCCTCCTGAATACGTTCCGCACTAATTTTTGCCAAGAGCGGAGCATTCTCTTCTATCGCCGTTCTCGTAAGAGGATCTATCTGAAAGCCTGTTTTCACGATGAAACGAACGGCTCTCATCAACCTCAAAGCGTCTTCCTGAAATCGCTTCACTGGATCTCCTATCGCTCTAATCACCTTAGCTTCTATATCCCTTTGCCCGTTTACGAAGTCGATTAGCTCACCTGAAAGGGGATCAAAAAACATTCCGTTTATAGTGAAGTCCCTCCTTAGAGCATCCTCCTCTGGACTAGAAAAGACCACGCTTTCTGGTCTCCTACCATCTTTATAGGAGCCATCCGTCCTAAAGGTCGCTACCTCAAAGTGCTCCCCCCTCACCTTCACTAAGATAACCCCGAAGTGCTTTCCGATAGCGTCCGCCTTAGGGAACAGCTTTAGCACCTGGTCTGGCGTTGCGCTCGTCGCAATATCGTAATCTTTTGGCTCTACTCCCATCAATAAATCACGCACTGCTCCACCTGCGAAGTAAGCTAAAAAGCCCTCCTTCTTTAAAGTGGCTACAACTTTTTTTGCGGTTCCATCTATCATAGAAAAAGTGAAAACTGATTATCCGAGAAAAACGACTCTATTTTACCAAATGAATGCAATAAAATTCACAATGAAGTATCCCCCTCTTTAGTGAATAAATTTTTATTATGTCTTACTATAAAGAACAACCTTAATTCTTCCTTCTCCAGTTCTATCTTCGACAATAAAATTTTAGAATTTTTAACTTCTTACAGCTATTTATTCTTAATGAAAAAAAAAGACAATCTAGTAATACAATCACTCTTTAAAAAACTCTCTTTGGGAGCGTGTGATTGATAAAGGCTTTTCCGATTGTCGAGAATTATTTCGAATTAAAATAATTCACGTAAACCACAACATCTTGTATTGTGAATAATTTGTTAATACTATATGAAGAAGTCTTACTTTGACATATCAGCCCATTA
The DNA here is from genome assembly GCA_938008215.1 of uncultured Verrucomicrobiales bacterium. Lineage (GTDB taxonomy): Bacteria > Verrucomicrobiota > Verrucomicrobiia > Verrucomicrobiales > Akkermansiaceae > WTJZ01. The sequence continues at coordinate 16,764 of CALLLS010000022.1, forward strand.
GCACTAACGTAATGTCTACTTTTGGCATCTTTATCACACCAGTTGCAACCTTACTGAGCAAGATTAGACGACGCCTGTAGATTACACCCTTAATTCCTAACACAATATCACTATATGGCAGAAACAACCGTCGTAAAACTTGGCAATCGCGAGTTCGTCTTAGATAAAGCAAAAGCAGAAGAGGCCTTCGCCGCTAAAAAGGTTATTAATGGAAGAGATTCCATGTTTTTTAATATCCTGCCTCTTAAATATCAGTGGGCATACGATCTCTACAAGACGATGAAGGCAAACCATTGGGAGCCAGAGGACGTCCCAATGCAGAAAGACATTGAGCAGTGGAGAGGTTCCGAGATCTCAGACCAAGAGCGTTGGATCATTAAAATGGGGATAGGTTATTTTTCCGCAGCTGAAGGAATAGTAGGCGATAATGTTCAGCACGTAGTACGTGACGTAGTTACTGCACCTGAACTTAAGCTCGTGCTAGGGCGCCATGCCCATGAGGAAAACATTCATGCGGACTCCCTCGTATACATGATTTCTTCTCTCGGGATTAATCCACACGAATGTGAGGCAATGTTTGAGGATGTAAAAACGATTAAAGAGAAGAATCACTTCGTTGTTTCTAACTCGCGCGCCATGCGCCGAGACATTGACCTCACGCAACTAGAAAACCAACAAGCGCTTGCGAAGAACATCTTCCTCTTTGGCCAAATCATGGAAGGAACACAATTCTACGGTCTCTTCGGGATGATTCTTTCTCTCTACCGCCAGAATAAATTCCCAGGAATCGGGCAAATGTTTCAATACACCCTTCGGGATGAATCAAACCATATCGAAGTCTTCCGCAACCTCCTTATGGATCTCGTAGAAGAAAATCCACAAATCTGGACTCCTGAATTCCGTGAAGATCTCCGCGACACAATGCGTGAAGGAATCCGCCTAGAAAAAGCCTTTATTCGGGACTGTCTCCCAGTTGGAGCTATTGGTCTCAGCGCGGATGAGTTCGAGATCTACATTGATTACATCGCTGACCGTCGATTAGAAAGCTGTGGTCTCGCCCCACTTCAAGAATCTACGACAAATCCCTTCCCGTGGTTAGCGGAAATGATGGATATTAAAGGTGAGAAAAACTTCTTTGAAGGAACGGTCACGGAGTATCAAAAGTCTTCTGTTTTAGAGGAAATTAACGACGACGACTACTAATCAGAGATTTTTTCAAATCCCTCTTAAACACGCATCCTTACTTTTACACTTATGTTAAATAGATTCCACAGCACACCTACAACCCTTGAGCAAGACGTTCTCCTGAAGCAAGTCATCGAGTCTCGCGTCAATACTGGAGAAACCCGTTACGACTGGTCTAACGCCATTTCTTCTGACCATAAAGAACCTAGTTCTGATATAGTCCTTTCTAATAAATCTGGTGAAGTAGCCTTTAACCTCGCTCACGTCGCAGATACTATAGGGGAAGCACTTGCAGACCTCTTAATTGCCACTGGCGATGAAAACGATGATCAGATCTTTAATGAGACGAATCGCGTGTTTGTTTCTGAAACTGCTCATACAGTAGCTGATAGCCTTATGGAAAAAGTGAAGGAAGGAGGGCAACTAAAGCTCTCTCGACATGATCTTTACCTTCTTATTGAAAAAGCTCTCATTGAAAAAAATCGCCACGACATAGCGAAGTCCCTTACCCTTTACCGTCAATATGAAGGAAGTGGTGACTTCTCTCAAGATGAGCAACCAATCAATGTAAAGATTATCCGACGTAATAATAAGGTCGTTCCTTGGAATGAGTCAAAAATTGCAGGTGCCATGCAACGCGCCTTCCTCACAATGAAGGAAAACCCTGCCCCAGCAGTAGGAATCGCTCGTGCCGTGACGAACCGTGTGGTATCTTCTCACATGTCCAAGGTGGACATCGAGGAAGTGCAAGACATCGTTCAAGAAGAACTCATGAAGGCTGGGCAATACCGCGTAGCTGAACATTACATTTTATACAGAGCGCAGCGCGCGCGCCTCAGAGAGGAAGAGATGGATAAATCAAACTTAGATGACCCGCGACAAGAATCGATGATCGTCGTCACCGAAGAGGATGGCGCGAGCAATTTCTGGGATGGCTCTGACTTACGAAAACGTATTTCATTTGCCTCTGCAGGGCTCACACTTTGCTTAGCAGAGGGTGAAATAGAGGCTGAACTTAGACGCTCTCTTTCACCAGAAATATCACGCACTGACCTCAAAAAGCTCATCATTCTCAACGCAAAAACACTTCTCGAAAAAGATGCTGACTTTGCGCGCTTCTCAGGACGTATTCTTCTCTCTTACATTTATGAGGAAGTATTAGATTGGGATATCATGCGTGACGGTAGAGAAGGTCTAAAAAAAGCACACCAAGAAGGCTTCGTAAACTATCTCAAATATGGAATAGAAATTAATCGCCTCTCTCCAGACCTGCTTGATTATGACCTAGAAACTATCTGTAACGCTTTAGACCCATCTGCGGACTTAGACTTTGAATTCCTCGGAATAAGCACCCTTTATGATCGCTACCTCATCGTCGATAAGACAGGAGATAAGCATCGTCGCCTAGAGACTCCGCAATTTTTCTGGATGCGTGTCTCCCTTGGTCTCTTTAAAGCGGAAGAAACTGAGCGCGAGGAACGTGCTATTAAGATGTATCAGCTTTATAAGAGCCGTCGCTTCTGTTCTTCTACTCCGACTCTCTTTAACTCGGGCACACTTCATAGCCAACTTTCCTCTTGTTACCTCTATAAAGTGGATGACTCCATCGAGTCTATCATGCAGCGTGGAATCGCGGATAATGCCTACCTTTCCAAATGGGCGGGTGGACTGGGTGGTTCATGGACTGCGGTTCGTGGAATGGGTGCTCACATTAAGGGAACGAATGGAGAATCTCAAGGTCTCATTCCTTTCCTCAAATTGCATAATGACCAGCTTGTCGCCGTAAACCAGGGTGGTAAACGCCGCGGCTCAGGATGCGCGTATTTAGAAACATGGCACAATGATCTGCGTGACTTCCTAGAACTTCGTAAAAACACTGGTGATGACCGCATGCGAACGCATGACATGAATACTGCGAACTGGATTCCAGACCTGTTTATGAAACGTATGGAAGCGCGCCAAAATTGGACTTTCTTCCGCTCCAGTGAGACTCCAGACCTTCATGATCTTTATGGAAAAGCCTTCGAGGAGCGTTACGTCGCTTATGAGAAAATGGCTGAAGAAGGAAAAATCTGGGGAGAAGTAACATCCGCTCTAGATATCTGGAAAGATATGCTTAAGGCTATCTTCGAGACTGGTCACCCATGGATTACCTTTAAAGACCCATGTAATGTGCGTAGCCCGCAAGATCATGCAGGAGTGGTGCATAGCTCTAACCTTTGTACAGAGATCACACTAAACACTTCAGAGGATGAAACGGCGGTATGTAATCTAGGTTCAGTAGTTCTGGAAAATCACGTGAAAGAAGATGGGGCTATCGATCATGAAAAACTTCAAGATACCATCTCCACCGCTATCCGCGCTTTAGATAATGTCATCGATATTAACTTTTACCCTACGCCTTCCGCGGAGAATTCAAACCGGAAGCACCGTCCTATCGGAATGGGAGTAATGGGTATGCAAAACGCCTTGTATAAGCGTAACCTCCGCTTCGATTCAGAAGAAGCTGTAGATTTTAATGATGAGTTCATGGAAGCCGTCGCTTATTACGCCTACTCAGCATCTAGTGATCTTGCTGGAGAGAAAGGCACATATTCCTCCTACAAAGGGAGTAAATGGGATCGCGGTCTTCTTCCTCAAGATACCGTTGAGCTTCTGGAGCAAGAAAGGGGAATGGACATAGATGTCCCCAAAGGTGGGAAAATGGACTGGAATCCTGTTCGTTCAAAAATCGCTAAGAACGGGATGAGAAACTCTAATGTTCTCGCGATCGCTCCCACTGCGACAATCTCTAACATCATGGGATCTACTCCATGCATCGAGCCAAACTATAAGAATCTCTTCGTAAAGGAAAACCTTGGAGGGAAATACATTCAGCTTAACAAGCAACTCGTCTATGACTTAAAGGCTATTAATCTTTGGGATGATCAAATGATCGAGGATCTCAAATACTTTGACGGTGAATTAGAAGATATAGAGCGCATCCCTGAGGACCTCAAGGCAAAGCATAAGACGGTCTTTAGCATTCCCTTCGAGTTCATCATTGATGCGGCTGCACGCCGTCAAAAATGGATTGATCAATCGCAATCGGTAAACCTTTTCCTTGCGAAACCAGACATGAAGGGGCTTTCCCACATGTATCGTAGAGCATGGGCAAAAGGACTGAAAACCACATATTATTTAAGAACACTTGGTGCCAGTGGAATTGGAAAATCTACAACCAAAGAAGTAAAAGAAATTCGCGGTGTGATGGGATCTAGCACATCCTCAAATACAAACTCTGCGGTTGATGAAACCTTCACCCCAGGACCTAAGGCGTGTTCTCTAGATAATCCTGACTGTGAAAGCTGCCAGTAAATCCTGAGCCCATTTCTCTAAATATAATTTACACCCCGAGGCAATATGCTAAGGGGTCTTTATTTTATCAGACTAGTAGTCAACTTACCGAGATAAGAAACCGCACCTTTTTAATACTTGAGGTAACAGTATTTGTATCGTATTTCCCTTTCCTCTTAAGAACACCCAATGGCAAAATTCCTTATCACAGGCGGAGCTGGATTCATCGGCTCACATCTCACGGAGTCTCTCCTTAAAGACGGTCATACTCTTACCATTTTTGACGATTTTAATGATTATTATGATCCTAATATAAAATGGAAAAATATTCGCCATGTGAAGCCAGACATAGAAGTCATTGAGGGAGATATTCGCGATGCTGTTTTAGTAGAGCGTACGTTTGCGAAAGGTAATTTTGATACCGTTGTTCACTTAGCGGCCCGCGCAGGAGTACGCCCCTCCATCACAGATCCCAAGTTATATTTCACCACGAATATTGATGGCACATTTAACCTGCTGGATGCTTGCCGTTACCATGGAGTGAAACAGTTCGTTTTTGCCTCATCATCGTCGGTCTATGGAGTAAATAAGAAAGTGCCCTTCGCCGAGTCTGATGCGCTAGTTAGAACGATCTCTCCTTACGCCGCTACTAAACTCGCTTGTGAGCAAATCTGCTCGAACTACTCAGAGCTTTTTGGCATTAAGAGCACCTGCCTCCGCTTTTTCACGGTGTTTGGTCCTCGCCAACGTCCTGACCTTGCCATCGCTAAATTCACGAAGCGCATCCTCGCGGGCGACGCTATCCCTAAATTCGGAGATGGTTCCACGGCAAGAGATTATACGTATATCGATGACATCATTCAAGGGGTGAGAGCCGCTATAGACTATGACAAAACTCCTTTTGAAATCTTCAATCTTGGGGGATCAGCAACGACGACCTTAAGCGAAATGATCTCAACTCTAGAAGCGGAGTTAGATAATAAAGCGATCATTAATCAAATGCCTGAGCAACCTGGTGATGTCCCGCGCACCTATGCAGACATTTCAAAATCTAAGGAATACCTTGGATACAATCCTGAAACTCCATTCCGAAAAGGCATTAAGCGATACGTAGAGTGGTATAAAGGAAACGCATAAGGCTGTGCATTCTCTCATAAAGACGCCCCTCCGCTTCATCATCACCCTCACGGTGGTGCGTATACTCTGGCACATGCTCAGCCCTGTAGGGATGGCAGGAGATGAGAGTTATTATTGGCTTTGGGGGCAAAATTGGGACTGGGGATATTACAGTAAGCCTCCGTTCATTGGGTGGTTCTTTGGTCTCATGGATCATATTCCTCTTCCTAAGACTTGGCTCTTTAAGTCCTGTGCCGCACTCTTCTCTACGGGCTCTCTTTACTTTCTCCATAAGTGCTTTCTAACCGTCACTAAGAATGAAAAGCTCGCTTGGTATGGTCTGCTCGCCCTTGCGCTCAGCCCTGCTAACTTACTCTTCTCATCCATCCTGACAATAGACTCTCCTCTCATGCTTTTCTGGGCGGCTGGAATGTATTTCACCTCTAAGCTCATCTTCTCTGAGTCTAAGGCGAAAGGAGCGGATTTCCTCGCGCTATGCCTCTTCCTCGCCCTCGGTCACCTTACTAAGCAGATGATGATGCTTCAGGTGGTCATCATTATTCTCTGTACAATCACGCTACGACGCTCACTCTTAAAAGACTTCCGCTTCTGGGCAGCGCTACTCTTATCCTTCTGCTCCCTCATCCCTCCTATTTTGTGGAACGCGCAGAATGAGTGGATCACCTTCCAGCATACGGGACACCACTTTGAGAGCGCCTCTCCTTCTCTAGCCAAATCCTTATCGCGGTTAGGTGAACTTCTAGGCGCGCTGCTCGGTCTCGTCTCACCCATTATTTTCATTCAGCTATTCCCTGCTATTGGGAGCTCCTTTAAAAAACTCCGTTTGCATAGAGCGGTGACCTTCTTCTTCCTCTTTGGAGGGCTGGGATTACTCGTCATGCTAGGACTAGTCTTTAGACAGCGCGTCAATGCGAACTGGCCCGCAGTTTACCTACTAGGAGGAATGGGTCTCACTTTACTCTGGGCGTTTGAAAAGGAAAATCGCGTCCGGTGGTTTAGAATCGGACTAAAGGTAGCGGCTGGCTTATCAATAGCCCTCATGCTTTTCCTTCCCTTATTAGATCCGCTTGCACACCAGCTAACTAAAATTGGGCTTAAGCCGCAGCGCCGAGGGTGGCAGGGTTATCCCACTCTTGTTGCACAGGCTTACGAGGCTCTCCCCGATAATATTACGCAGATCGCTTTTGTCGGACATCGCTTCACCGCCTCACAATT
>CALLLS010000023.1 GCA_938008215.1 uncultured Verrucomicrobiales bacterium
TTAGTGGAGAAGATTACGGAGTTGCGAGCTAGGATAGAGGGGGCGACTGTCTCTCTCTCGTGGATTCCCAATTTACAGAAGGACACACGGGTGCGGAATGGACATGCTTCTACGGCGATAGAAGGGAATCCGCTGACCTTGGAACAGGTGCGCGCTCTGGAAGAAGGGAGAGAGCTGGTAGCGAGTGACGAGCAGTCTCAGCGAGAGGTGCTCAATTACTTCGCAGGCTTACGCTATGTGGAGAAAAACTGTAAGGAGGAGCGAGTGAGGCATGAGCACTTGTTTCAGCTTCACTTACTACTGGCTGAAGAGGTGATGGACCAAGGGGATGCAGGTGCCTACAGGAAAATCAATGTGCAGGTAGGGAAGCATTTTCCACCTAATCATGAAGATGTTTCCTCGTTGATGTTTGAGCTTCTGGAATGGTGGAATACAGAGTCTCAGAATGTTTCACCTATTCTTAGCTCTGCTATTTTGCACTACCGCTTTGAAGATATACATCCTTTTGCTGATGGGAATGGGCGCGCGGGAAGAGCATTGGCGATGTGGGATCTCTATCGCAGAGGGTTTGATGCGCATTACCTTTTCTCCATAGATGAGTATTACTGGGAAGACCGTCCGGCGTATTATGGGGCTCTTTCTCAGGTAAGAACAGCAGGTGAAGATCTGACAGAGTGGCTAGAGTATTCTGCGAAGGGTTTACTTCAGACTTTAGAAAAGGTCTGGCTAAGGCTGCGGAAATTCCAACAGGAAGGAGCTCAGAAAGTGATCCTTACTCCTAAGCAGGAGCGTCTTCTGGGATTACTAAGTGATCACGGTAGTCTCGCCCCTGCGGAGATCTGGGAGCACCTTCAACTTTCTAGGCAAGGCGCAATGAACATTATTAAACCTCTTTTAGAAGCGGGACTGATAGAAAAACGAGGCACCCAGAAAACAGGCAAATATTACTTAAGAAACGCATGAGCACCCAATCTGAACAAACCCTGGAAAACAACCTTATCACACAGTTGGTAACACTGGGCTGGGATAGGGTAAGCATTACTGATGAGGAGTCTCTGCTGGTGAACCTTAAGACACAGCTGGAGATTCATAACAAGACCACGCTCTCTGAGTTGGAGTTTAAACAAATTCTCAACAAGCTAGCAAAGGGTAACCTCTTCCAAAAAGCGAAGACACTCCGCGACCGGGTGCAATATACAAAGGACAATGGTGATACGGGTTACCTAGAACTCATTAATCAGCTCCACTGGTGCAAGAACCAGTATCAGGTGACGAATCAAATCACGATGACGGGAAAATATACGAACCGTTATGATGTGACGCTGCTCGTGAATGGATTGCCGCTGGTGCAGATAGAGCTAAAGCGTCGCGGTCTTGAGATGAAGGAGGCTTTTAATCAGACGAACCGCTATCATCGCCATTCGTTTTCCGCAGGGATGGGGTTATTTGGTTACCTCCAGCTCTTTGTCATTAGTAATGGGGTGAATACCAAGTATTACGCCAATAATCCGCTGATGAAGCGGGACTATAAGCAGACCTTCTTTTGGGCAGATGAGGAGAATAAGAAGATCACCCAGCTGCCTGAGTTTGCGGAAGTGTTCCTTGAGAAATGCCAGCTCTCGAAGTTGATCACGAAATACATCGTTCTCAATGAAAGCGAGCAGATCGCGATGGCACTGCGCCCGTATCAATACTACGCGGTGGAGAACATCGTGGAGCAGGTGAAGAACACCGAGAATAACGGCTATGTCTGGCACACCACGGGATCTGGGAAGACGCTCACATCGTTTAAGGCAGCGCAGATTCTGACGCAGTCACCTACTGTGAAAAAGGTGGTCTTTGTGGTGGATCGGAGAGACTTAGATTTCCAAACGATCAGGGAATTTAATTCCTTCTCAGAGGGTAGTGTGGATGCGACGAGTAATACGAAGAAGCTGGTGAAACAGTTTGGCGATGATACTAAGCTCATCGTAACGACTCTTCAGAAGCTCAATACTGCGATCTGCAACCCAAAGTATCTGGCGACGATGGAAGGGATGAAAGATGAGGCGATGGTCTTTATCTTCGATGAGTGCCACCGTTCCCAGTTTGGCGATACCCACCGCCGTATCACGGAGTATTTCTCTAAGGTTCAGATGTTTGGCTTCACGGGGACTCCGATCTTTGTTAAGAATGCGGCGAAGAACGCACTCGGAAAGCGCACGACTAAAGACCTCTTTGGGCAATGCCTGCATAAATACGTCATTACCGATGCGATACGGGATGAGAACGTGCTGAGGTTCTCCGTGGAATACATCCGCACCTTTAAGAAGAAGGATGAAATAGTGGACATTGATGTGGAGGCGATCGATACCAAGGAGGTGATGGAGTCTCCCATCAGGCTGAATAATATCACTGACTACATCATCGCGAATCACGCTCGCAAGACACACTCCTATGAGTTTACCTCTATTATGGCAGTGTCTAATGTGCAGACGCTGATCAATTATTATGAACTCTTCCGCGAAAAACTCAAGCAGGGCGAACATCATCTGCGGGTAGCTACAATATTTTCTTATAGAGCAAATGAAGCGGATGCCGATGTAGACGAAATGCCTGATGAAAGTCAGGCAGTAAATAAGCACACCCGTGAGAAGCTGGATGAATATATAGATGACTACAATGAGACCTACGGCACGAACTACTCCACCGATAACTTCTACAGCTACTACAAAAATATAGGGAAGCGAGTGAAAGCACGTGAGGTGGACATTCTGCTCGTGGTGAACATGTTTCTCACTGGATTCGACAGTAAGCCGCTAAACACGATCTACGTGGATAAGAACCTCAAATACCACGGACTTTTACAGGCATTTTCTAGAACAAATCGGATTTATGGATCTAAGAAATCTCAGGGGAATGTGGTATGTTTCCGGAATCTCAAACCAGCAACAGATAAGGCGATAGAGCTTTTTGCCAATAAGGATGCAGCAGAGGACATTATACTTGCTCCATTTGAGAACTATTTGGAGAAATTTAATGAAGCCTATGAGCAGCTTTTAAAAATCGCACCCAGCATCGATAGCGTTAACGAGCTGGAAACGGAGGAGGACGAGGCAGAGTTTATCAAAGCTTTCCGAAACCTTCTCAGGCTTAAAAATATGATGGAGTGTTTCACAGATTTCAACTTTAAGAGACTCCCCATCGACGAGCAAACCTTCGCCGATTACAAGAGCAAATACCTTGATCTCTACGATAAGGTGAAAGGTGAACGTAAGAAGGAAAAGGTTTCTATTCTGGACGACCTAGACTTCGAGTTAGAGTTAATGACGCGGGACAAGATCAACGTCAGCTACATCATCGGTCTGCTCAGAAATGTCCAAGGCGGCACCGAAGAGGAGAAGGAGAAACAGATCAAGCTTATCAATGATCTTCTAGACTCTGAGACACAGCTTAGAAGCAAGCGTGACCTTATTGATGAATTCATCGCTGGAGAATTCTCTCAACTAGATGCTAATGCGGACATCCAAGAAGCTTTTGAAGACTATTGGGCCGTCAAAAAAAGAGAATACCAAGCGAATCTCTGTAAAGAAGAAAATCTAGATCCCGCTGGACTAGAAAAGCTTTTAGGAGATTACCTCTTCACCGAAAAGCCACCCCTCAGCGATGACATCATTCAGATTCTCCAAGTGCGACCGAAGCTAAAGGAGCGTAAATCGATTGCTGTTAGGATTATTGATAAAATTAAAGAGTTTGTGGAAACGTTTCTAGATGGCGTGGATTAAGGTGAAATTCGATCTGCTAGTGGGAGCGGCACTCGCTGTATTTTCCAAACATATAGAAAATTTCCTTTCTAAGGATATGCGCTATGCATAAGTCTGATGAATAATGTTAGGGCAATTATTATTCTTAGGGGTTAAGGGAACGGAGCTGACGAAGGAAGAGGCAGCGCTTTTTAAGAAAGTTCAGCCGGGTGGATATATCCTGTTCACGAGAAACATTGTCTCCGCAGAACAAACAAGAAAGCTGACGAATGATCTGCGTTCCTTAACTTATGATGACCCCATCATTGCCATTGATAATGAAGGGGGTCGCGTTTGGCGTACTAAGGAGATAGGGGCGGTGCCACCGTCCGCAGCGCAAATGGCAGACCACGCGGATTTATCTCAGATAGGGTATTGTGCGGATCTGATAGCTCAGCACCTTCAGCTGCTAGGGATTAATATGAACTTCGGCCCTGTCTTAGACATAGATCACCATAAGGAGTCTGGTGCGCAAAACGCCCTGCGCGGGCGATGCTACGGGACATCGGTGAATGAAGTCTTAGATAAAGCAGGGCTCACAAACCGAAGAATGCGTAAGCAAGGTCTTCTCACGTGTGGAAAGCATTTTCCTTCATGTGGTCTGGCAGCGAATGACCCTCATCATGAACTGCCGTCGGTGAATGTCTCTATGACGGACTTACAAAAAGAGGATCTTATTCCATACATGACGTTACTTCCAGAGATGAACGCCATCATGACGGCGCATGTGCGCTTTCCTCAGATTGATCCAGATTTACCAGCGACTTTATCGCCTAAAATCATCCGAGGAATTCTGCGAGACGTGATAGGATTTAAAGGATTAGGGATAACAGATGACCTAGATATGGGAGCGATAGTGAACCATTATGGGCGAGGTGCAGACGTGAAAATGGCGATAGAAGCGGGTAATGATATGGCGCTGATTTGCCATGAAACGGAGTCCGCAGAAGTGGCTTATAAGGCACTGAAAGAGCTAGATAGCTGGATGGTGGACGAATCTCTGGAGCGAATCAGTAAGCAAAAAGCAAAGATCCCTATCCCATTGGAGTTTACGCAAAAGGCATGGACTAAGAATAATGATGCCATTGCGGAATTACGTAAAGAGGTTATGGGAGATGAGGTGGAGGAAAACCACATTGCGCAGTCGCCAGTAGAGGATTACTAAGCGGATTTTCATAAAATCTATTGGAGCCTAAATAAGGGGTATGGAATCATTCACTGTTATATTCGAGGAGAGCTCTTCTCAGCGCTTAGATGCTTTTTTAGCTGGAGCGTTACAGGATCATTCGCGCTCTAGGATTCAGGCTCTCATAAAGTCTGGTGACATCACGGTGGATGAAAAGGTAGTGAAACCTAAGTGTATGCTAGAGGGCGGAGAGGAAATCATCGTCACCATTCCTCCACCTGTCCCTTATGAAGTGATCGCCCAAGATTTACCCATAGAGATCATGTACGAGGATGATGGGCTGCTGGTTATAAATAAAGCGTCAGGAATGGTAGTGCATCCAGGTGCAGGGACGCCAGATGGCACGGTCGTAAATGCTCTCTTGCACCATTGTAAGGGCAGATTAGCGGGCATCGGTGGCGTAGAAAGACCAGGCATTGTTCATCGTCTAGATAAAGATACCTCAGGGTGCTTAATAGTGGCTAAAAAGGATGTGGTGCATCAAGAGTTGGTGAGGCAGTTCGCAGAGCGTGAGACGAAGAAGTTTTATCTAGCGGTTACTGAGCGCCCTCCCCTGAAAGAGAAGGATACGATTTTTACTAATATAGGACGTCACCCTGTGAATAGGCAAAAAATGGCAGTGGTTGACCCAGGTGCCGGAAAAGCGGCAATCACAGACTATTACACTCTTTACACGAAAGAGGACGGCACCTCGTTAGTGCTCTGTGCTCTCCATACCGGACGCACGCACCAGATTCGGGTGCACATGAAGCATGTAGGAGCGCCTTTATTGGGGGATCCTATTTACTCCACGATATCACGCCAAAAGGTGAAAACAGGGCGTCTCATGCTTCATGCTTGGAGGCTAGGTGTGAAGCATCCTATTTCTGGGGATTGGCGACAAAGCGAAGCCCCATTACCAAAAAAATATGAACCTTGGGTGTCTCATTTAGAAGAGGGAGTTTTAGAGTCTATTAGGGACGGGAGTTTTGCCTTTCTTAAGGCACGCTAAACCCTCAGAGTGTAGGGGAATCGTTTTATAATATGTCAATGGTTTCAAACTCTCTAGAACAAGATGCTGATTTCATGCGCAGAGCAGTATTTCTAGCGGAAAAGGGCGTAGGTCAGACGAGCCCGAACCCTGCGGTCGGTGCCGTGATCGTGCATGACGGGAGAGTAGTAGGTGAGGGGTATCATATGAAATGTGGAGAACCTCATGCTGAACGGGTGGCGATAGCGAACGCGAAGGGACACGGTTTTACCCAGTGGTCGGAAGCGACATTATATTGCACGCTGGAACCCTGCTCTACCGCTGGACGCACCGGGGCATGTTCTACCGCCATCTTAGAAAAAGGGATGAAGCGTGTGGTTTATGGGGCGCAGGACCCGAACCCCTCTCATACCGGAAAGGTGAATGAGCTATTCCAAAAAGCAGGCATCGCAGTAATGTCCGGGATTTTACAGAAGGAGTGCGATTCTCTCATCAGAGGATTTAGGAAAGTGCAAGAAACGGGACTTCCTTGGGTTATACTGAAATCTGCAATGAGTCTGGACGGGAAGATTACGCGTCCAGAAGGGGAGGGGCAGTGGCTTACTAGTGAAGCCTCACGCCTAGAGGTGCATAAATTGCGCGCAGAAGTGGATGCCATTATAACTGGAGGAAACACAGTAAGAAAAGATGCTCCCCAACTGACGGTGCGGCTTCCTGAACGATCTTTAGAATCAAGACAACCTAGACGTGTGATTCTGACCAGAGACCGCCACTCGCTACCAATAGAGGCAGAGATCATTCAAGACTCTAAAACGATTATTTATGAGAAAGAGGATCTTAAAGATGTATTACGAGACTTAGGAAGCCAAGGGGTAAATACCGTTTTGATTGAAGCAGGGGGTGAGTTGCTAGGGGCATTTTGTGATGATAAACTGGTGGATGAAGTAGTCATGTTTTACGCCCCTCTTTTGACAGGAGGGGAAGCAGTGGGAGTGGGTGGTGTGGGCGTGAAAAGCTTAGACGATGTTATGAAGCTAAAACAGGTTCACTATACTCAAATAGGTGATGATATAAAGATGCGAGGAACAGTAGAGAAAGAAAGAGGGGAATAAATATCTTCTCCAAGACGCTTATAGAGTATGAATAAATCGTTTGGATTCGCGAGCCTAACCCTAATCCTTTTAGGAGTTTTTGTTGTATGGGCAGTTGCAGGAATTAATGGAGAGGATTATAGTAATGCAATGATAGAGATTATAGAAAAAGAGCCTGCTCAACCAGAGGCAGAGGTGATTAAGACGAAAGAAGAATGGCAAAAAGAGCTTAGCCCAGTAGAATTTCATGTTTTACGGGAAGCGGGGACAGAGCCTGCAAATGGGAAAATTTATAAGCAGTTTAAAGCACAAGAAGGCGGGATTTATTACTGTGCAGGCTGTGGAGCAGAGCTCTTTTCATCTAAGGAGAAGTTTGACTCAGGGAGCGGATGGCCGTCCTTTTATGCTCCGTCTGAAGAGAAAAACATCACCCTCGATGTGGACTATAAGATTGGATATAAACGCGTGGAAGTGAAGTGCTCAAAATGTGATGGGCACTTAGGTCACGTCTTTGAAGGGGAAAAATACAATACACCCACCGACGAGCGTTACTGTGTGAATGGGGTGTGCTTAAAGTTCTTACCAGAGAAGGAAGAAAAGCAAAAATAGAGTATTTTTCAGGAATAATTTGCCAAGTGAGATTATCCATCTAACTGTTAGATACGACAGATATTATGGATACTCAGACTTTACCCGCCTATCTCTCAGAGGACATTATGCTAAATCCTGAGAAGAGAGATTTCCCAGATTTTGACCTTATTAATTTATTAACTACTGTTTTTGATCCTATTGAAGGATCTAAAATTTGTATTCTAACGGACTTCGATGATCCACAGAAATACATTAAGGGGCATCAATTCCTTAAGGAAGAAGGCTTTGAAGTGCAGAAGAATGCGCACAAATACTTTCATACCGCTTTAAATGAGTGGGCGAATGAAAAACTGGAGACCACCGGTGGCGATATGTTCGCTTATCATTGCACAAACGGATCAAACCTAGACCTACGTGATGAATGTTACGACATAAAAGGTAACCTCTTATCTCTCGATAAGGATATTTATCCGAACTATGACATCATTCTTTGTATCTCAACTTGGTCCGCTACCGCGCCGCTTACTGCCAAATGTAAGGAGTATGGATTCCGTGGGGCAACGATGCACGGGATGAATGACATCATTCTTAATAGTGGTCTAGCAGTAAACTATGATGAGGTGTCCGCAGATGCAGAGCGTATCCGTCAGGCGATGACTAATGCCGACGACATCGAAATTGATTTCGCGCTCGAAGATGGACGAGTTCTCACCGCATGGCTAGGACTCGATGGGCAGGATGCGCAAAAGTCTCATGGACTCTGTAAAGGAAAGAAACCTGATGTAGCAAACCTTCCTGCTGGGGAAATCTATTATGTGCCAGTGGATGCGCGCGGGGAATTCCCAATGAAGTATGAGGACGGAACACTTGGTGTACTTACCGTCAATAATCGAAATATTCTGAAGTCAGAACTGATAGAAGGAGATCAAGCGACGATCGATGCTCACAATGCGCGCCTCGCGGATGACCCTATGACAGGGACGCTCGGTGAGTTAGGGTTCGGGACGCAAGTCTTACCCGTTTCTTACCAAGACATTCAAGATGAAAAGGTGTTAGGGACATGCCACTTAGCAACAGGGAGAGATGACCATTTAGGCGGAGACATCGTGCCGGAAATGTTTAAAAAGCACGAAAACAGTACGCATGATGACATCCTCTTCGCTCCTCATAAGACACCGAATTTTAATGTGCAAGAAGTGCGTATGAAAAGGGGTGACCAGCAGGAGGTTATTATTGAGAATTTCCGACCGTCTCAATATATCATGGATGCGCTCGCTTCTGGCAGATAGTTAATCAGAAAAATTCTCCTTCCCACTTTTTTAAAGAGGGAAGAAATTTAGTTAGTCCTCTACGATAATCGCTCGCGGAATATCTTCCTCAACGATGACAGCTCTACGAATAGTGTTGGGATCTTTCATAGGTTTAACTTTAAGGACTTGAGGCTCCTTTGGTTCAGGCTCGTCAATCACGATTGCACGATTTATTTCTAGTTCTTGTTTAGTAGGACTCTCCTCTACCACTACTGCCCTGTTGATAGGCTTCTCAATTACTTTAGGTGGAGGCGATAATTCTGATGGCGCTTTTCTCACCTCTGAAGCTTTGCGACGCTTAGCGGGCTCGGTCTCTATTTCTGTAGCTTGTTTACTCTGCGGAATTTCTTTTCGCATTAAAATATCTACCCTTCGGTTAGGTGCTTGCTCCTCTTTACTTCCTTTTATAACAAGAGGACGGTTCTTCCCGTAGCCTAGGACAACTATCTGTTCAGAATTAAACTCAAGGGCGGAAAGGTAATCCTTTATTGCCTGAGCGCGGGCAATGGAGAGGTCCATATTATAAGCGTCATCTCCAAAGGTATCTGTATGCCCCTCTAGAATACAAAACATTTTAGGGTTTCGGTCTATAAGTAACCCCAATTTCATAAGCCCAAATTTAGCGGCTGATTTTAGTTCAGAACTGTTATACTCGAACAAAAGGTCACTCGGTAAAGCAGAGCGAGCGCCTTGCAAATTGAGGGTGGACATGCTCATGAGGTCATCGAGTGAGCTGTAGCCTTCCATTACTCCATCTTTAGAAAGTCCGCCTATTCCTTTAAGCGCTTCGTTATTAAGGATCTCGTTAGGGTCTAAGATTTCCCCTGTCACAGAGCCCTCTTTGATGATGATTTGCCCCTCATCGGCTAAAGAGTTATTTGCGAGCCCTGTGCCGATTTCCTCTAATGGAGTGAGGGAGGAGGCGGAGAGGAGTATATCATCGAAGAAGCCGCTTTCATCGCCAATCTTGGCCGGCGTGGACATTTGAATAGAGAGTTCCGGTTCTTTAATGTCCGCTTTGATATCTAGGTCTACGTCTTTGAGTTCTGCTAAAACGTCATCGAGCTCTGTTAACGCGCTTTTTACTTCTGCGATGTCAGGCTCTGGAGTTTCTACTTTTTCAGGAGCGACTTCAGGGATTTCATTGATCGTCACCTGTTCTACATTTATATACCCGGTCTCATACTCAGACTGGGCACTTTTAAAGAAATTCAGCTGCTTAAGGATGAGAAAAAGAGCCACGTGCAGAGAAATTGCTAAAAGAAGAGCAATGATAATACCAAGAGGATACCTCTCTTTTCTATTCTGAGAGTTCCAACGGTTTACTGAGGTTACGCTTTTTTGATTCACGGTTAATGCTAGTAGCGACTATGACGGTTGAAAGTGCTCATTCGTTTATGATTACGGAGTATTTAGATAAAAATACAGTTTTTTTATTTCATTCATAGGCATTAGATTGTTTCTCAGTCTTAACTAGCAAAATGAAACGTGCTTTAAAAATGTCCTTACTCCGATACCTCTTAGCGCTTGGGGCTGGCTTTGCCTTATCTTTTGCGTATGCCCCATACAATTTAGGGTGGCTTGCATGGTTTTTCCCAGTAGTTTTTTTTGCCTTGCTCTGGTCTGTTCCTCAGGAGGAAGGAAGGAAGGCGAGATCTAGAAACTTTTGGCGTGGATTTCGTATTGCCTACGTTTGTGGATTTGGATTTTGGGTTAAAGATGCCTCATTGCTGGGAGCTCCTAGTGAAAATGCAGGGTGGCTAGTTGCTGGTTTGGGCGCTCTTTATCTTGCCCTATTTTTAGGGCTATTTGGTGGATGGAGTAATGCATTTTTAAGACCTCGTGCAATAGAGCCACGTGAGCAACCAGCTTTTAGAATTCTTGGCTTTGCTGTGCTCAATGGTTTTCTATGGTGTGGTATTGAGTGGGCGAGAGGCCTAGGAAGAGTAAGTACTGGCTGGGACGCGCTTGGAGTCTCTTTTATAGATTCGGGGTTTATTATAGCTCAAGCAGCAGACCTTTTCGGGGTTAATAGCTTAACTTTTTTACCTGTATTTGGTGGTGCTGTATTGGTGGAAACCCTACGGTCTTTTCATATGGAGGCTAAACATAGCTTTAGACGTGTTCACTGGGAGGTGGCAGTTACTTTACTTCTTCTCTGTCTTACTTTTACTTATGGCGCTTTTCGCTTGAAGGCGATGCATAAGGTAGAGACTTTTTCGTTAAGGGTATTATTGGTACAACAAAACGTTCCTCTCAATTATGAGCTGACCGAGGGCTTAACTCAACAGATTTATGATGGCTATGCAGATGAAATGGATTCTGCGTTTTTAAAAATTCATGACCGAGCATCTAAGCAAATAGAGAAAGCTGGAGAAGCAATTGTAGAGACGCCTGATCTAGTTGTTTGGCCAGAAGCCGCATTTCCGAGTCCTATTTTTGTAGATAAAAATGGAGCTCCCTATCGAAATCAACGTAATTGGACGTTTTTTAATTCAGAGATTCGCCCACATGGCGACTTCCTCTTTATCACAGGAGTTAACCATTATTCTGCGACTAAAGGTATGTATGGCTTATATCAGGTTAATATGGAAGAGCCTCTTTACAATTCGATAGGATTTTTCCCAAAGGGATTTGCTAGCTACAGCCATAAACCTAAGAATCATTTAATGCCTTTTGGTGAATATCTACCACTTGAGAAGCTCGCGCTTGTTCAAAAAATCTATGAATATTCTGCCGGAATCGAGTTTCAAGGTTCCTTTACTCCAGCAAAGGTATTTGAGCCTCAGCCAGCTGAAGTAAATGGAAATGAGTTTTCTATAATACCTGCAGTTTGCTATGAAGATTCGGTGTCATCTGTCGTCAGAAAGTATGTTCGTGACGAGCCTCAGATTATAGTAAATGCAACGAATGATGTATGGTTTGCAGGAACGTCCTGCGCGGAGAAGCATTATCAAAACGCTAAGTATCGTGCGATTGAATACCGCCGCCCACTCGTGCGCGCGGCAAATACAGGAGTAAGCGGAATTGTAAACCATACTGGAGCAGCGCTTCATCCGTATACTGGTAAAATACAGGAGTTGAGAGATGGTGACGGATCCGCTGCTATAAAAGGAAGCTTAGAGGGGCTGATAAAAGTGCCTAGCAAACCTATTTTCACTCTTTATAGCAGAATAGGTGACGTTTTCTGTTGGGGTGGAGGGTTGGTCGTGCTGATTTTTAGCATTGTCTTGAGTAGAAGAAATACTAATTGAGATCTTTGTGAATTTTTTTAAAATGACCTCGTTCTAGCTTGCCTTTTGTACCAATATTAATAGAACGTAATGAGCGAGAATCTTATAAAAGCTAATTTTACACTTTCGCAGAGCGATGTGAGAGAAGTACTTCAATACGTACCGCTATTCTCAGGTAAGACTTTTGTGGTTGCGATTAATGGAGATGAATTAGAGGACTCAGTTTTAGCAGAAGTGCTATTAGACTTTATTTCCCTTCAGCGTATCGGAGTAAGACTTGCCTTAGCATATTCAGGAGTGGCTAAGAGTGCTCTCTTGGATTGGGCTGCGGAAGTAGAATTAAAGCTATCTGAAGCATTACCTGAGGATTGCGAAAGCATTTTAAAACGCGGACAAGCCGCTTTAGTTCCTACTTTAAAGGGGTTTCATGAACCTTTGGTGAATTTAGCTATCCAGATAAAGGCTGATAAAATCCTTTTTTTAGGAGAGGCGGAATCTTTTCCTAAGGAATGGCAAGGGGCGTTGAAATTAAATATTGCTCAGAAAAAGTTGAAATCTAAAATCCCAGAAGAGATAGGTGCGATAGTAATTCAGGCGGTTAAAAAGGGCGTAGATAGGGTGCATCTTTTAGATGGGAAGATGCCTGGATGCTTGAGTAAGGAACTGTTTTCAAATGAAGGGGTTGGCGTAATGATTTATTCTGATTCTTACCAAGAGATTCGTCCATTATCGGCTGAAGATATACCCGAGCTTTTAGCTATTATTGGACGACCTGTCCGGGCAGAGCGCCTTCTCCCCAGAACATATGAGGAGGTGGAGTCTCAATTACAGGATTACTATGTAATGGCACTCGATGGCAATGTTGTGGGCTCCGTGGCTATTCATCCATATGAAGATGCGGTTTGTGAGTTGGCATGCCTCTTTATTAAGGAATCTCATAAAGGTTTAAGATACGGACATGACCTCGTTAAATTTGCGGAAAGTAAAGCTACAGAGTTGGGCTATAAACAGATTTTTGCGCTTACTACCGAAGCAGTTAGTTTTTTTCAGAAACAAATGGGGTATAAGCAAATACCATTGGAAGAACTACCGCGAAAACGATATGTAAAAGTGATGGAATCAGGCAGAAGTTCTATCGCGCTGATGAAAGAGCTCAGCTGAAAATCCTACATTTATTTCTTGATGAAAATTTACGCTTCTATTTTGTTGACTAGTCAACTTTGAAAATATATTGTATATCTACGTTTTTGAAATTATGAATACTTTGCGAAATACAAATAACTCTAAAAAAGCCCTATTTATATTGGGAGTTATTGGTATGTGTATGACTAATCAGCTCATTGCTGTGACTACGGGTGTAACAGCAAGTGGCTTGGGTGTAGAAGAGGGAGTAGGTCAATTATTAGTTATTCTCTCAGGTCCGATCTCCATGATTATTGGTGCCATTGCTCTAGTAATTGGGGTAATTACCTTTTTATTAAGTAATGATGACAACATGGCTCCAGTAATGAGGATCACGTTAAAAGTTGTCTTTTGCATATCAATAATGTTAACACCGTCAATTTTAACACCTATATTTATGCCAGCTTCAGCGATGCTTCCATAGAGGGAAATCCTGATTTAGGTTATGCAGCTTAAATTTTAAACTGCTCAAAAAGATAAAAACTAATTCGTGTTCTTTAGAGGGAGCTAGTATAAAGACTCTCTTTAATGTTTGAAGTAAAAGAAAAGCCTCAGATGGTAGAACGTGCTTTATTAGTGCGTATCTCACTAGATCGAAGAAATGAGGGTGAGGATAAAGCACTCATGGAGGAGCTTAAGGAATTGGTCACTACTCTCGGAATAGGGATCGAGGATGATATGCTCGTTTATGCTAGAAGCGATCATAAGAAGTTTATTTGTGGGACAGGGAAAGCAGATGAAATTGGAAATTATGCAAGAGCGATCGAATGTGACGTTGTAATATTTGATAACATGCTTGCGCCCATGCAACAGCGTGCATGGGAGGAGGTGACGGGGATCACTGTGATTGATCGTGAAGAGGTGATTTTAGATATATTCGCAGGGCGCGCACAAACCAAAGAAGCCCAGCTTCAAGTAGCTCTCGCACGGATGCAATACGCATTACCCCGAATGAAGAAAATGTGGGGACACCTAGACCGCGAAGGTGGTGGTGGAGTAGGTGGTGGTGCGGCCTCTCGTGGAATGGGGGAAAAGCAGATAGAGGTGGACAGGCGCTTAGCGAGAACGCGCATTGAAAAAATCAAAGCTGACTTGGCGATCGTAAGGAAGCAGCGCCGCACTCGCCGAAAAGACCGTGAGAAATATGAAATGCCACATGCAGCGATTGTGGGATACACGAATGCGGGTAAATCTACCCTTCTGAATAAAGTGTCAGGTGCAGATGTGCTCGTTGCTGACATGCTCTTTGCCACCCTAGACACGACAACTAGAAAGATAGAGCTACCTGATGGTCAACCTCTCCTCATGACTGATACGGTAGGGTTTGTGAGGAACCTTCCTACACGATTGGTGGAAGCCTTTAAGGCAACTTTAGAGGAGGCAGTGCTCGCAGATTTTCTCCTCCATGTTTTAGATGCCAGTAACCCGCAAGCTCTCACCTTTTATGAGACCACTATGGAGGTGCTTAAGGAGTTAGGAGCGGACGATAAGAAGATGATAACAGTTTTAAATAAGGCAGACCTTGTAGAGGATGAGGCTCACCTTACCACACTTATTTCCAAGCTTCCTAACACGGTTCTCATTTCCGCCGTTACGGGGCAAGGGCTGGAAGCTTTAGAGCATAAATGCACTGAGCTTTTAATGGAGCGTATCCAAGTACAGACATACCGCATCCCTCAAACAAAAGGGAACCTAGTCTCACTTCTGCATCAAGAAGCAAAGGTCATAGATATTCAATATGAAGGCTCAAATGTCATTATTCAAGCAGCAGTAAACGTTGCCTTAGCTGGAGTTTTAAAGGAATATCATGATTCTGCCGCACCTGAGATAAAAGAGGAGACTGGGCTAGAGTTGTAGTGGAATAAGATTTTTTAAATACTAAAGTTAGGGCACTGTTGGAGGAAGTCCTTGGGGTTTTCATAAATGACTTTCTCCACCATCTGCGCGTTATACTGGCGTTGCTTCATCTCTAAGGCACATTTGATGACCGCAAGCGGATCAGAGATTCCCCAGTCGCAGGCTGAATTCATCCATACTTGCTCCATTCCATACATTTCAAGCATATCAATGGCTCTCGCTCCCGAACATTTAGACTCTGGATAGAGTGTCATCCCTGCCCAAAAACCCGCATTAAGCACAGACTGAATGGTATGTTCCTCTACATGGTCAATGACAACGCGTGCGGGATCAACTTGCGCATTCTTTAAGGCATCGAGGATAAGCCTGGTTCCCTTTAGCTTATCTTCTAAGTGAGGAGTATGAATCAATATGGGGAGATCATATTTTTTTGCGAGTTCCACATGTTCTTCAAAGATAGCTAATTCATTCTTCGTGTTTTTATTGAGTCCTATCTCACCGATTCCGAGCACGTTTGGTTTATCGAGGAAATCCGGAATGATTTGCATGACTTCGCGAGCGAACTCGGCATCTTCTGCTTCCTTAGGATTTATACAGAGCCATGTGTAATGTTGTATCCCAAACTTCGCCGCGCGTTTGGGTTCATACTCTGTTAGCTGGCAATAATAGTCATAAAAGCCTTCAGGGGAGGTACGATCAAACCCTGCCCAGAATGCTGGCTCACAAAGGATTTCACATCCCGCCTGAGCGATTTTTTGATAGTCATCAGTGGTTCGACTTACCATGTGACCATGTGGCTCGATATATTTCATGTAGGAGGGTTATTATGACTCATACACTGCTCCATATGCGGACTGCATAGTGGCTTTTTCAATGGGTTCGTCTGAATGGTCTGAAAGGGAATGATGCACCGCTTGTGTTCGAGTGATGCCTTTTGGTGGGGATTGCATTGCTTCTAATGCCTTCATGAATGCAGGATGCCGAAAGTCTGCTTCACCATTGTGTCTATCTAAGCGATCTAGAAAAGCAGCTATGTCGAGGAGCTTATGGCGACTGTCCATGAAGTAGAGATTTTGGATGTCTTGTTTAGTTGCTTTCATATTTTTAAGGTAATCATTTCTATAGATGGACTCAAAATAAAACTGAGCCCTATTATGAAAACTAATTGAAAAGCTGAGCCTGTTTCCTTCCCTGAGCGACCGGGATTAATCCTTCACTATTAAACTTCTTTGAATAAGGGTTTTCAACGACAGACCCTGTACTGCGATAGAGAAGATAACTACGATATAAGTAGCAACGAGAATCACATTACGTATATCGGCGTATTCAGGGTCTTTAGGTAGCCCTAAAGCAAGAGCAACCGAGATGCCTCCCCGTAATCCACCCCAAGTAAGAATAGTCACTACGCGCGGGCTAAATTCACGGAAATTCTTTAAAATTGCTACTGGGATGGAAGCGGCGATGAAACGCACGATAAGGGTAAGTGGAATGGCGATAAACCCGAACAAAATAGCCTTAGGCGTCCAGTCGAGAATGAGTAGCTCTATCCCGATAAGCAGGAAGAGGACAGCGTTAAGAATTTCATCCACAAGTTCCCAAAAGGTATCGAGATGCTCGCGTGTACTGTCACTCATCGCTAAGAGACGCCCTTTATTACCCAGCATAAGTCCCGCCACAACCATCGCGAGAGGCCCACTTAAGTGCATAGCAGCAGCTGCACGATATCCTGCCGTGACAAGCGCTAAACTAATGAGAATTTCTATTTGGTAATTGTTAATGCTTCTTAAGAGGTAAAAGCCTACAGACCCGAGGATTGCACCCCATATAAGACCACCTCCTACTTCAATAGAGAAGAGTTTGGCTATAGCTCCGACGGAGGTCTCTGTTACGTGATGATCTCCACCTCCATGTCCAGTCACGGCACCACCGAGCATACCCAGCAATACGAGATAGACGACTACACCTACTCCGTCATTAAAGAGAGACTCTCCTGTGATTTTCGTTTCTAGAGACTTGGGAGCACCTGCTTTCTTAAGAATGCCAAGAACGGCAACTGGGTCAGTAGGTGAGATCAGTGCTCCGAAGAGTAAGCACCAGAGAAGCTCTACTTCATAACCTAATGCTTGAAGAATAAACTGGGAAGAAAAGCCTATAAGGAACGTGGAGAAGATAACCCCAAAGCTCGCAAGTATGGCCACTACCCATTTTTGTTCTCGTAGATCATTAAAGTTCACATGGAGTGCTCCCGCGAAGAGGAGATAGGAAAGCATACCTTCCATAAGGGTTTTATTAAAATCTATAGACTCGAGGAATAGTCTCGAATCATCAATGAAGTTTGGGATGAGTGGGCGACATAAGATGAGGGTGAGGCTGCATGCTAAGCCGATTAACATGATCCCGATAGTTGTAGGGAGCTTAAGCGTTTTAAGATTAAGGTACCCAAAGACCGCTGCAAGAGTGAGAAGAATACTGATGATGTCTAGGGCTTCCATGTCGCAAGCTATGGAGCAATGACCTCTATTCCGCAATCGAAAAAATAGGACTAAGCTGGGATCAGACGATAAATGATTCCTTAAATTGTTGTTGACCCTAATTTAAGATAATGACTGTAATACGTCACTATGAAAACTGTAATTCAAAGCCTTGTAATAGTAGCAGCGATTTTCGTCGCATCATGTTCATGTCATTCTGGAAGTTCAGCTTCTGAACCTTCGTCCTATGTTGCGCCTTCGGCACCATCAGCTCCGGCTTTTGTGATGCCTACTAAGTGAGTTCTAAATAGGGCTTCATAAAAAAGAGCTGTCAGGTGAATCTGACGGCTTTTTTTCTTTTTGTCTTCAGGGAGGTGCGTTAATTATATCGTTACTATGAAATCAATCTTCCTTCTTATGTCCTCCATCAGTTGCCTCGTGGTTAGTTCTCTTTTTACATCATGTGGCGGATGTTGCACCGGCACAGAAGCCGTGCCACCCCTTCGCCCCGCACCGAATTTTTCCAGTGAGCCTGTAGTGACTCCCGTGCCGCCTGTTTACTATCAGAAGTAAGCCTTTTTTAACTATCAGCCACTTCTTTTTAAGGGGACTTCTGGAAACTAGGTTTAAACGATTTACAAGCATTTTAGCAGAGGCCAAAGAATGAGACAGGAGTAATGCGTGCATTGCGACTAACGAATGATAAAGCCATCTGTTATAAAGGCAAAGTAACCCAAAGGGCAAAAACACATTTTCTTTTTCAAAGACATCAGAATATCAGTAGATTTCATATTGATCGTAAAAGATAGTTTCCAGAAGTTGCCTAAAGTAGGAATGAAACGAGGGCCTAAGCTCTCGTTTTTTTGTTAAATGGTTAAGTGATATGAATGGGATTACTCGAGCAAAGGTTCCAGCCTTGCCCGCTGTCTTGTGGGTCTTAGCTGGGTTATTAATTGCCTTTGGTAGTGTCGTCCCTGCTGTAGTCGCTTCCTTTTTTGCACTATGGTTTTTATGTAAGTCTCGGAAGGGAATCATCGTCCTTTCTCTGGCTCTGGGAACCTTTGCTTACCTAAGCCATAGCCAGGAGGTGAAAGCGATGCGGCAGGTGAGGCGCGTCCTCTCTGAGTTCAAGCATACGTCCTTCCAGCTCACTGTTCCGGAGGCTAAGGTCATAGAGGTTCAAAAGCACCCTGAAGGCTATAGAGTTAAGGTGAAGCTCCTCCGCAGGGATAATAATATTTTAAGAGGAGTATCCTGTGAGGTTCCTAAGGGTGTATTGCTCTCGGCGGAAATAAGTGAACCTGTGTTGCCTGGGGAAGTAATCTCATTCATTGGGCATACGCGAAGAACGCGCTTTTATGGTAACTTTGGTGAAGTGGATTGGAATGCTTTTTCGGAAAAGCAAGGTGACGCCGCTTCCGTAGTAATAAAGGAATTTGAACGGCTTTCTTACTCGCCAGTGAAGAAATATGAGCACCAAGCGCGAGAGAAGATTAAAAGCTGGATGCTGGAAAGACTGAGATATGGTTTAGATACGGATGCTCCGTTACATGATTTTATCCCCGCCCTTGTTTTAGGGGAGAAGCCTGATGACCAAGAATGGGTAGAGGGGTTTAGGAGAGCAGGGATCATTCATGTTTTTGTGGTGAGTGGGCTACATGTCGGAATGGTGATGGTCATCGTTTGGCTTATTCTTTACCCGTTCCCCCTTTCTTCACGAGCCATCCTGATTATCTCCTTAGTGACTATCTGGTTTTATGCCTGGCTCACAGGGCTTAATGCGCCCGTAGTAAGAAGCACGCTGACCATCACCTTATTTGCATCAAGCCTCCTTCTTAAGTTGAGAATTACGCCTCTTAATACCTTACTGATCGCCTTTCTCTGTGTTATTTTATGGGATCATTACGCGCTTTATGAAATAGGGGTTTGGCTGAGCTTTGGGGTCGTTCTGGGGCTCATTTCCTGTGCACGTCTAGTCTCCAGAGCTTCATCTTCTTTCTTCACTCCAGATGCCTATTTACCGAGATCTTTATGGTCGGGAAAGCAGCAGCTTCAATTATCAGTAGGGAAATGGCTTTGCGCTATTGTTCTTGCGGGCGTCCTCGCTTGGATGATTTCTTCTTTCATTACCGCTACTAGCTTTGGGAAGGTTTATGTCCTAGGAGCACTGACCAGCTGGCTCGTTTTGCCAGCAGCCTTTCTATTGATGGCCAACTCAGGGATAATTCTAATAATGTCTCTAGTGAGCAGAGACTTAGTCATCCCTTTGAATGAGTTTAATAACGTCCTCGCGACGCGGGTGACAGAGATGGTGGTGAAGATCGATGAGATGCCTTGGGCGGTGTGGCATGTGAGAGACTTTGGTTATCGTGATACGCTCACCGCCTTTAGTTTATCAAAGGGAAACGCCTGCCTCTTCTTAGGAGCGGGGAATGGGGTTTTGATTGATGCTGGAAGTGCAAGCAGTGCGCAGGGTGAGGTTCGCCCAGTTTTAAATAAGGCGGGAATCGTTCCTCAGTTGGCGATTCTCTCTCATAAGGATTCTGGACATGAGGGCGGGCTAGGAGTTCTCATGCCAGAGAATACCTTCTATGCCTATGAGTCTGAGCCAGAAAGCTTACAAATCGATAACTGGAAAGTGGAGACCATTCCTATCCATGTTTCTGACTCTCAGAAAAGTGATGATAGAGTTGCGCTAATAAAACTGACTAAGAACCACCACACTATCGGCTATATTACCGATGCTGGGGTGGAGGTCTTTGAGGAGCTGAAAAGGAGAGAAATCCCCTTTCAGTGCGAGGTCTTAATCATAGGAGAAAATAGTGGCGGGCAAACACCAATAGCCGATTTTTTAGCCTATACGGGCGCGAGCCATGTCATCCTTGGTAGAACCGCCTTCTATAACACTCTGAGAACTATTTCAGGGGTGACAGTCTATGACCAAAGATTTTGCGGCGCGGTAAGAATCCACGCCACAAAAGGAAAGCTTGAGATAGAGCTTAAACGGTAAGGATTTCCTTTTCTTTCGCCGTAAAGGAGTCATCCGCTTGTTTGACGAACTTGTCTGTGAGCTCCTGCACACTACTCTCAAAGTCTTTTTGTGCATCTTCCGTAAGGATGTTATCCGCTTTCATCTTTTTCCCTAAGTCCATGCCATCTTTACGACAGGCACGAATACGCACCTTAGTATCTTCCGTGACTGTTTTAGCGGTCTTAGCAAGCTCTTTACGACGCTCTTCCGTGGGCTCAGGAATCGGTATGCGGAGCACTTTTCCATCACTCACAGGATTAAAGCCGAGGTTCGCCTCACGGATAGCCTTATCGATGTCTTCAATCGTGCTTGGATCAAAGGGAGACACCATAATCGTTCTCGCTTCTGGAGTGGTAACGACCGCGATTTCCTTAAGTTTCATGATGCTTCCATAACTGGTGACATTGACACTTAAGCCGTCCACAAGGGAAGGGGAGGCTTTGCCAGAGCGGATACCAGTGAAATCTCGTTGTAATTGCTCGATCGCTTTCGCCATGTCTTGCTCGATGTTCTTTAAGCTGCTTTGTGAATCCATAATATACTAGTTTAAAAATTTTAGAGGTGAACGGTGGTTCCTATGTCATCACCATTGAGGGCTTTGGCAATGTTTCCTTCTTCGCCCAGGTCAAAGACAATAATAGGGATATCATTTTCCATACAAAGAGAAAACGCAGTCGCATCCATTACCTTTAGTTGCTTCTCAAGACAGGTTTGGAAGGTGACGGAATCATACCTGACGGCGTCAGGATTCTTCTTAGGATCAGAATCATAGACTCCATCTACCTTGGTCGCTTTAAAGATCGCATCTGCGCCCATCTCACTGGCGCGGAGAGCGGCGGTGGTGTCCGTAGAGAAGAATGGACTCCCTGTGCCCGCACCAAAGATCACGACCCGACCGTTCTTAAGATGCCTCATCGCTTTATGTCTGATGAAAGGGTCCGCCACGTTTTGCATTTGGATCGCGGTTTGCACCACCACATCCACGCCTTCAGCACGAATCGCACTTTGAAGAGCTAGAGAGTTCATCACCGTCGCCAGCATTCCTACATAATCAGCAGTGGCACGATCCATCCCACGATTACTCGCGGCCGCACCTCGCCAAAAATTTCCGCCACCGACCACGATGCCTACTTGAAACCCCATATCGACCACCGTCTTGATCTCTCTAGCGATCCGATCTACAATTTCTGGGGAAATATTATCCTCACTTCCGGAAGCTCTAAGAGCCTCTCCACTCAGCTTAAGAATGACGCGTTTATACTTTAGTGACATCGATTTTGAATAGTTTTTTAAGTCTTAACCCACTATCCAAAAGAGGGAAGGATTTTCTGAGAGATTTTAGGGGGTATGACGATCTTCAGTAAGTGGTAGATTGTATCTATTCGGAAAATGCGTCAGGCTCTAGGAGGGGATACAATTTGCGCTTTAAATGGCGTGCTCGGCTTAACGGTTAGTGTTCCATCTGGGTTCTTGATCGTAATCCCTATAAGTCGAGCTGCCTCGAATTGCTGAAGTCCTTGATAAGAAAGTGTTAGAGCTAATAGGAGCCCCGCAGCATCAATCGAGGATATAGATCGTAAATCTCCTTTTTTAAGACCAATGTATCTGGAGATCATGAAGGAATTTTCTGCTTCACGAACAACTTTAATCGCCGCATTCATTTTGTTTTTATGTTGCGCCGGCATCCACGTCTCTAAGTTTACCTTCAAAGGCCTAAGCTGGCGAATGGCTTCAAAACGATTCACCAGGTCATGCTGGTTGAATCCGGTGTCTTTAATTCCCTCGGCCATGAATATTAACTTGAAGATGAGTTCAAGACCCTGGGCAAACAGAAGATTTCCTACGCACAATCGACCAAGAATCTCTGATTGAGGGAGTGTGATTACGTTCTTGTTGTGATCGAGATGAAACTCAATGGAGCGAAGACTATCAACTCCCTTTCCTGCGAATTGGACTGCGGCTTGAGCTGTCACTTCCATTTTCTTCGGAATTTTTTTCTCTCCTAATTCGTCTAATTTAGTTTTGTTGGTCATAGAGTTGTAGGCGAATACTTGATTGACAAAGCTATGACTATTTTAAGAAGCGTAAATGATTTTTAGGCTGGTTTACTGAGATTGGACACTACCGCCTCAGATGATCTCTAGCGTCTTTATCTTCACTGAGAAGCTCTGTTAAAGCCTCTTCAGAGTTACCTTTCAGAGCGTCTCTATATTCCGTGAGACGAGAAATCGCTTCCTCTAGGTGGGGGAGGACCGCTTCGGTATTTTCGCGCAGAATGCCTGTCCACAATTGTGGGTCTCCAGAGGCGACGCGAGAGGTGTCTCGTAAGCCGCCGCCCGCATATTGGGCGTTCTCTGGGTCTTTAAGAGCGACGCCAGCGCAGACCGAGGAGAGAATGTGAGGGATATGGCTGACGCGTGAGATAATGGCATCATGATCCTCAGGGCTTAAGATATGAGTGTGGCTACCTAGGGACTGCCAAAAGGAGAGCAGGGTGGCGAGGTCTTCCTCTTTAGTGAATTCATCAGGAGTGACGATGCAGGGCGCGTTTTGAAATAAGTCTGCTCTCGCGGCTTGAAACCCTTGTTCTTCAGAGCCTGCCATGGGGTGAGAACCAATAAAGGCATAACCCTTTTCGCCGAGGGTGGGCTGGAGCTCATTCGTGAGCACCGCTTTCACGCTTCCGACATCCGTAATGAGTTGGTCTTCGGTAAGTCCTGCTTCCACTAACTGCTGAGCAAGCTCTTTCATGTATGGAACCGGAACCGCTAGAATGATGAGATCTGCACCAGAAATCACAGCTCCCAGGTCTTGTGAAACGAGATTAAAGTTATGCGCTTCTAGCGGAGCAAGCTTCTCTGCACTTCTTCCCCAAACCCGAACATCAAGAGTGTCCTGACAAGCAAGGGCAAGAGAGCCTCCTAATAATCCTGGACCGATAATTGCCAGACTGGAAACTTTCTTCATAGTTG
>CALLLS010000024.1 GCA_938008215.1 uncultured Verrucomicrobiales bacterium
AAAGCCTTCGCTGAAAAGTATGGGCTCCCTTTCACCTTGCTAGCAGATGAGAAATCTAAGGTCATTAAAGCCTTTGGAGTCCCTAAGTTTCCTGGCGTGGGCTTAGCCAAACGCCAAGCGTATCTGTTCCAGCAAGGCAAACTAGTTTGGGTGGACAAATCTGCTTCTACGAAAAAGCAGGCTGAAGACATTCTGAGCTTTTTAAAGGAACACCCCGCACTCCCAAAAACTGAAATGCCCTGTATCACAAAACCTAGATCTGCTAACCCAGAGGATAATTAGCGGATTTCTCTACAATAAAAGTAAAAAAAAGTTATTTGCACTTCGCTAGAGATCCCTATTATCCTACTGGGAATGTCACTACCAACACTAAAACAATCCGTATTAGGATACTGTAATAGGATAAACGAGACATGGAGTGACGATGATAGTGTTTCGGCACGTTCAATTCAGAGAAGGTTTGTTTATGCTCAAGCTTATGGAGCATTAAAATCCTCACGTTCATATTGGATTTTGAAGGAGCATGATCAGCATAATGACGCGTTTATAATCTTAAGAAACTTAACTGAAAGAATTGCTAATTCATTTTACGCCAAAAATTCTTCAAAGAACGCTTGCGAATTAGCCGCCTATGAACTGAATCAAGATATATCGATCATCAATAACTGGAATAGTCATGACCAAGAACGTGATGACATTATTCCTACAGATCTCATTTCAGACTTAACTGCTATTGAGGAGCTTCTACCCAATAAAGAGTATAAAAATATTAAACCTTGGAAGAAGTTTGCTGCAACTGGATTAAGTTTCATTCACAAAGGAAGTTACGCTCAATACTGCAAATCCACTCATCCAACTATTCATTCAGCTTTATCAAATAAGGAAACAGATATTCTAGATGATTATTATGCTTTGCTAATTCCTGTAGAATGTTCATTCGTGTTACATGGACTTCTCTGTGATAGTGAAGACTGTGAAGAGATTGAAGAATACAAAAAGGTAACGCAGCCAATAAAGGACTACCTAAAAACGTTCTCTTAACATATGACATTATAGTGAGTAAACCGCAGTCCATTAAGCTAAAAGGCGTCCGCCAAAACAACCTCAAGAACCTCGACCTGGAGATACAGACGGGGAAGCTGACGGTGGTCACGGGGCCTTCTGGATCCGGTAAATCTTCACTCGCATTCCAGACCCTTTATGCAGAGGGGCAGCGTCGATACGTGGAAACCTTTTCCCCATATGTGCGGCAGTTTTTTGACCGCATGGATAAGCCCGCGGTTGATAAGATAGAGGGCATTCCACCCGCTATTGCGATTGAGCAAAAAAATGCGATTCGCACCTCTCGTTCCACGGTCGGGACTCTCACCGAACTTAATGATTACCTAAAGCTCCTCTTCGCTCGGCTTGCAAAGGGGTATGATCCCGTTACAGGAGAAGAGATTCGCCCAGACCATCCTGATAGCATTGCGGATTGGGCGTTGCAGAATTTGAACGGGCAGAGTGTGTCTATCATTTTTCCTATTGATGCGCCACCAGAAGAACGATCCTTAGCGGAGTTTTTCACGTTCCTGAACCAACAGGGATATTTGCGTGTCCTCGTGAACGGCACTGTATTCCGCACCGATGAAGAACCGGTAGAGTTTGAGGAAAAAGCGACGAAGTTCTACATCGTTCAAGACCGCATTAAAGTAGCAGAAAGCTCCAGGGCGCGGCTCATAGAAGCAGTGGAGCGTGCCTTCCTCCTTGGGCGCGGGAAATGTGCGATTTCAGATAAATCAAATGAGATCCTAAGAACCTTTTCAGACCAATGGCATAATCCTAATACAGGAACGACCCTCACCCCACCCAGCTCAGGGCTTTTTAGTTTTAATAGCCCGGTCGGAGCATGCCCCAAGTGTCGTGGATTTGGGCGAGTCATCGGAATAGATCTCAGAAAAGCGATCCCTGACACCTCCCTTAGTATTAACGAGGGCTGTATTAAGCCCTTCCAAGGCGAGAGAGGAGATGAATGCCAGAGTGATCTTTTACGCTTAGCGACGGAAGAAGGTATCGATCTTAATACCCCATTTAAGGATCTATCCCCTGATATCCAAGAGTGGGTTCTTTACGGAGAAACCCCAAATGCGGTTCAAGATGAAAATGCGCCTCCCATTTCAGAGCAACGCTGGCTAGAAGGAAAATGGTATGGCGTGCAGGGCTTTTTTGATTGGATGGAGACGAAGGCATATAAGATGCACGTCCGCGTCTTTCTTGCGCGGTATCGCTCCTATACAGAATGTGCTACATGCCGAGGGAAGAGGCTAAAAGCCGATTCTCTCTGTTACCGAGTGGAAGGCTATACGCTACCTGACCTTTGGAGACTCCCCATAAAGCGCCTATTACCATTCTTTGAGGCACTAGAAACGCCAGATGGAGACGCCACCTTAAACCTCGTTTATGAGCAAATCTTTGCGCGCTTAAAGTATCTCCATCGAGTTGGGCTGGGTTACCTCACCTTAGATCGCCCCGCGCGAACCCTTTCGGGTGGAGAGATCGCCCGCGTAAACCTGACCACCTGTTTAGGCGCATCCCTGACGGGGACGCTTTTTGTCTTAGATGAGCCGACAGTCGGGCTTCATCCAAGAGACGTCGCAAACCTCACCGAAGTCATGCATGACTTACGGAATAAGGGAAATACCCTCGTAGTAGTGGAGCATGAAGAAGCGGTGATGCGTAAGGCGGATGAGATCATCGACATCGGTCCTGGTGCTGGGCATCTGGGTGGAGAGATCATCTATCAGGGAGATGCTCGTGGAGAAAGGTTCACATCTTCCTCTCTGAAAAATTCAGATAAAAAAGTCTTCTCTACCTTAGATTACCTTAACGGAAATGCCTCCATTCCCATCCCTTTTGAGCGACGTCAACCCGCTCACTTCATCTCCTTAAAAGGACTGACGGAAAACAATCTTGATAATCTAGACGCGGAGATTCCTCTCGGAGTGCTGACCTGCATTACAGGTGTTTCTGGTTCGGGGAAATCCACCCTTGTGGAGAAAGGGCTTTACCAAAACCTCTTAGCCCACTTCACACCCGAGAAAGCAGATGACCCCGCCTCGCTAAAAGCGCTCACAGGTTGGGAAGAGCACATCTCAGGAGTCTCATTTATAGACCAGTCCCCTCTCGCTAAAACACCACGTTCCACCCCTGCCGTTTATCTAGGCGCGTTTAATGAAGTCCGCCAGCTGTTCGCGCTCACGGATGAGGCTAAGCTTCGCGGCGCTAATACGGGCTACTTCTCCTTTAATTCTGGTGCGGGGCGATGCGAACGCTGCATGGGAAATGGGTTTGAAAAGGTGGAAATGCAGTTTCTCTCTGACCTCTTCCTTACTTGTCCCGAATGTGAAGGACGGCGTTACCAGAAGGAAACGATGGAAATTACCTATCACGGAAAGAGTGTAGCGGATGTGCTGGAACTCACGACGAGTGAGGCGATCATATTTTATAGTGAAGGCTTAGATGATCTGCCTAAATTCAGTAAAAAGCGTCACGAAACCATCATTAAGATTTTAGGGTGCCTGAGTGAAGTAGGTCTAGGATATCTACGCTTAGGACAGCCCCTTAATACCCTTTCTGGGGGCGAATCTCAGCGCTTAAAAATCGCCTCCCTCCTCTTAGAGTCCACCAAGAATAAATCCTCTCTTATCTCACCAAAGCTGACGGGAACTCTAGATACGCCCCGCGCGATGAAGGTTAAACTAGAGGAACTTAAACGACAAAGAGAAACCGCGCGCGCCAAGAAGCCTCTTAAAAAAGGGCAGCTCTTAATCTTAGATGAACCTACTACAGGTCTTCATTTTAGTGATATCCAAGTGCTTCTAAGGGCGTTTGAGCGTCTTATCCAAGCCGGGCACAGCTTGATCATTGTAGAACATAACTTGGAGGTCATTAAGTCTGCGGATTATATCATAGATCTTGGTCCCGAAGCGGGCGAAGACGGTGGGCAGATCGTAGGAACGGGCACTCCGGAGACGATAGCGAAGCTTGATACGCCGACCGGGAATTACCTTTCTGCTTTATTAGGGACTACACATTCTGGCGACGCTATGATGCTCGCCGCAGAGGAGCCTGCACTCTATGAATATACTCCTAAAAACACCCTCTCCATCAGAGGCGCGAGGCATCATAATTTAAAAAATCTAAATGTAGATTTACCGCTTAACGCCTTTAACGTCGTCACCGGGCTTTCAGGATCAGGGAAGTCCACCCTCGCTTTTGATCTCGTCTTTGCGGAAGGACAACGCCGTTTCCTAGACTCCATGTCTCCTTATGCGCGCCAGTTTGCGGAGCAGCTAGAAAAACCAGACGTAGATTCCATCACAGGACTCCCACCGACGGTAGCGATCGAACAACGCATCTCACGCGGTGGCGGAAAGTCCACTGTCGCGACCGTTACGGAAATCTATCACTTCCTCCGCCTGCTCTTTGCGAAGGTAGGAACACAGCATTGTCCCGTATCGGGAGAAGCGGTGGTCTCTCAGACAGAAGCCGCCATCTTTGAGAAAATAAAGGCACAGGCTAAGCTTGGGCAGGTTCGTATTATGGCACCTGTAATCCGTGGGCGAAAGGGCTTTCATACTGATGTCGCGCAACGGGCAGAAAAGATGGGCTATGAAGCGCTCTTAGTGGATAAGCAGATTATTTCCGTCGCGGATTTTATCCCCCTTGAGCGATACGTGGAGCATGACATAGATTTCATCATTGGGGTTGCAGACGGGAAGTCTGCTCCCAAAATTATCAAAGGTCTGATCGCAGAGGCTCTTTCCTTATCTAAAGGGTTTATTCGTCTCCTCACACATGAGAATATGTTCATGAATTTCTCCACCCATCGGGTCAGCCCTACGACGGGAGAATCCTTTGAAGAGCCAGACCCGGCGGACTTTTCTTTTAATTCGCCACGTGGCTGGTGTCGAGATTGTCGAGGCTATGGGACGCTGACGACTAAAAAGCTGAGACTCGATAAGTTCGATACCGCCTTAGAAGCAGAACTCGCGGAAGAGAAATCCCGCAGTAAAGAGGATGAAGAAGAAAAGGTAATTTGCCCTACATGCTTAGGCAGTAGATTAAAGCGAAACGCTAATTTCATTTTTATTAATAGAGTCTCTTCTACGCTTTCCCTCCCCCATTTGACATCGATGACGGTGGACGAGGCGCGCGCGGAGATGGAAGGTCTTAAATTTAAAGGCCGAGAGAAAGAGATCGCCAGAGACATCATTCCAGAAATTACACAACGCCTCCACTTCCTCTCCCAAGTGGGGTTAGGATACCTTTCACTGGATCGCTCCGCCACCACACTTTCGGGTGGTGAGGCGCAGAGAATACGCCTCGCGGCGCAGCTGGGATCAAACCTACAAGGCGTGATGTATGTGCTGGATGAACCAACGATTGGACTTCACCCCAGAGATAATAAAGCCCTCCTTGATACGCTCCAGACTCTTCAAAAAAAGGGGAACTCTTTACTCATCGTCGAGCATGATGAGGAAACGATGGCGCGCGCCAACCATGTCATTGATCTGGGGCCAGGAGCCGGCATGCTTGGCGGAGAAATCATGGCGCAAGGCTCACTGAAGCAGCTGATGCGTAAGAAAGACTCGGTTACAGGACAAGCGTTAAAGAATCCTATCCAGCATCCCGTTCGAGGAGAGCGTAGAGCGATAAATAAGAAATCTCTTCCGCTTAAAAACTGGATTCAGATGAAGGGATGCTCTAAAAATAATTTAAAAGGTATAGATGTGCTTGTGCCCAAAGGGCGCCTCACCGTCATCACAGGAGTCTCTGGATCAGGGAAATCCACCTTTATGAGAGGTACGCTGAAACCCGTAGCGAACCTTCTTCATAAGTTAAAGTCGGACACTAAGCTAACGAAAGCGCAGCTTGGAAAAATAGAGCCATATTGTCAAAAAGCCTCTGGGTTTAGCGACTTCAAATACATTTTTGAGGTGGACCAAAGCCCTATTGGAAAGACTTCTCGCTCCTGCCCGGCGACCTATGTAAAACTCTTTGATCAAATTCGCACCCTCTTTGCCCAACTTCCCGAAGCGCAAATCAGAGGGTTTACCTCCTCACGCTTCAGTTTTAACAATAAAGAGGGGCAATGCCCAGAATGTAAGGGAAATGGCTCTATAAAACTAGAAATGGATTTCCTTCCAAGCACACGTGTTCCTTGTGAGACTTGCCGTGGAGACCGCTATAATCCAGCAACGCTAACGGTTAATTATAAAGGAAAGAATATTGCGGATGTTCTTCGGATGCCGATCGATGAAGCGGCTGACTTTTTCTCGACCCACCCGAAGCTTAGTCGCACCTTAAAGCTTCTCGCTGATACGGGGCTTGGCTACTTACAAATCGGGCAACCCAGCCCTACTCTCTCTGGTGGTGAGGCACAGCGCTTAAAGCTCGTCACGGAACTCACCAAGGGCAGAGGAAGTAAAGGTTTGCAACCGCTACCTAATCTCTACCTCATAGAGGAACCATCAATCGGGCTGCATATCAACGATGTCAGAAAGCTCATCGATGTTCTTCACCGCCTAACGGATGAAGGGCACACGGTAGTAGTGGTAGAACATCACCCTGCTCTGATGGCAGAAGCGGATTACATTTTGGACTTTGGTCCTGACGCGGGCCCGAACGGTGGAGAAATCTGCGCCTCAGGAACACCGGAGGAATTGAGCAAATCCAAAACCTCAGCTACTGCCACTTTCATAAAAGAGGTTCTGTAAAAGTAGCTTTTCCTACGACTTCATCTCTCTGAGCAAGGCAGCCATATCCTCTTCATCAGCTACTTCTGCCATCAGCTCAGCATGGTCAGTAAAAATGTAACCTGCCTCTGGTAACTCCGCGATAAAGGCGCTTGGTTCGCACGATTCTAACTGCCCCCATTTCGTACGAGTGGCGCAATACGTCATACATAAATCGTCCATCGCACGTGTGATACCCACATAAAAAAGGCGCCGCTCTTCATCCGTAGTGCCCTCTTCTGCTGAGCGCTTATGAGGAAGAAATCCGTTTTCTAATCCCACGAGGTAAACATTCGGATACTCTAAGCCTTTAGATGCGTGAAGAGTAATAAGGGTCACTCCTGGTTTATTATCTAGGTC
The DNA here is from genome assembly GCA_938008215.1 of uncultured Verrucomicrobiales bacterium. Taxonomy (GTDB): domain Bacteria; phylum Verrucomicrobiota; class Verrucomicrobiia; order Verrucomicrobiales; family Akkermansiaceae; genus WTJZ01. The sequence goes on from CALLLS010000024.1 coordinate 7,137, forward strand.
ATCGTCATCTTTATCAGAATCAAGAGCTGCTTTATCTAAGTATTCTCTTAATTTCGACAATCCCAACTCTAACCTAGAGAGGGAATCCTTCACCTCATAAATAGCTTCTTCTCTCTGGTGTTTTTCCGTTTCCGTTTTACAATTATTCTTCAGCCACTCTACATATCCCGTCGCGATAAGGAGTTCTTCATATATATCAGACGCAGGGACTTCCTGATCTAATTTTTCTTGAAGACCTAAGGTGAAATCTACGAAGTCATTAATGGCATTTCCCACTTTCTTACTGAAGGTCTCTTTTACAAACACCTCGTCTAGCATCACCTCCCACGTAGAAGAGTTTCTTAGCCGCGCTTGATCGATGAGCAACATCGTAGAATTAAGTCCTATTCCTCTTGGAGGCGTATTCATGATCCTCAGCAGCGGCACATCTGCGGTTGCATCCATGATTACCTCTAGATAAGCCATCATATCTTTAATTTCACGACGGTCGTAAAAGCTCTGCGCTCCAATCAGGCGATAAGGAATTTCATGCTCCCGCATCGCTTCTTCCATTTTACGGATCTGCGTATTTGTGCGGAAAAGAACGGCGAACCTTTCCCAAGGAGTTTCATAGTCTAAATGCCTATTCTTAATTTCCTCTGCCACGAACTCTGCCTCTTCTTTATCCCCAGGCATGGAAATGAGACGCGGGAGCTCCCCGCCTTTTTTAAACGCGCGTAACGTCTTTTCTCTTCGGTCTGCATTATTCTTAATGGTTGCGTTTGCGAGGTTCAGAATAGATTCAGAAGAACGGTAGTTCGTCTCTAAGCGTATGACTTTAGGGTTCTCAAAAAACTTCTCAAACTGAAGAATGTTCGTCACTTCTGCACCTCGCCATCCATAGATCGATTGGTCATCATCACCTACCACACAGATGTTATAGGGAATGGACACCAAGTGCTGTAAAAGCCGCATTTGTTGCGCGCTCGTATCTTGGAATTCATCGACGGTGACATATCTAAAGTATTCTCGGAACTTAGCCCGCACACTACTGTGCTCCGCAAGCAGCTTCTCTGCTAGGATTAAGAGATCATCGAAATCTAAGGCATTCCGCGCTCTTAACTCTTTTTGGTAAGCCACAGCAATGCTTCTGAAGAGCTCATCTTCTATCTCTTCTAACGGTATGGATTTACTCTTCGCCTGTGAAATAACAGAGATCACTTGAGCAGGCTTAATTTTCTCTTTAGATCCGCCTTTCTTCACAATGAGCTGACTGATCAAACCACTTTGGTCAGAGCCAGTCGCGATTGAAAAACTCTTCTTATACCCCACTTTATCTATGTCTTGGCGCAATAGCCTAACACAAAGAGAATGAAAGGTACAGATCGTCATCGCACGTGCCGCTTTCGCCGTTACCATTTCCCCCACTCGTTCACGCATTTCATTTGCAGCCTTATTAGTGAAGGTCACCGCAAGGATCGACTCTGGGCGAATATCTTGATCGAGCATGTGGGCGATACGACACGTCACTGCGCGCGTCTTCCCTGTTCCTGCTCCTGCGAGGATCAATACCGGACCATGAATAGCTTCTACCGCGGCTCGCTGTTCAGGATTTAACTTATTTATATTAAAGCCCATATCTCTTTCTGCTTGTCTCTCGCTACGCCCCAAATAGGCAACGTGTTTTTTCTCTTTTTTCTCTCTTGAGTAGAGATGATATGAAAGAGTTTCACTATGGAAGATAAGATTTTCAGTGCCCAAGACGCCCAAAAAGGCTCGTTCCAATTTGATGAATCGGTGGCGAAAGTCTTTGAAGACATGGTCCGTCGTTCTGTTCCAGGCTATGGTCTCACCCTAGAGATGATTGGTGTTCTTGCCCAAAAAGCATTCCACGGAAGCAGTTCATCTCAGATTGCCTATGACTTAGGGTGCTCGCTCGGTGCTTCCATGTTCCCGATTCTAGCTAACACTCAAGCGAAAGTGATAGGGGTGGATCTTTCTTCTAAGATGTTAGAAAAAGCGGAGGAAACCCTAGCGGGAAGATTTCCGAAGAGATATGAACTCATTCGGGAAAACCTAATAAACTTTCAGCTAGAGCACCCCACCCACTTCATTGTATCAAACTTCACTCTTCAATTCCTACCTACCGAGGTCAGAACAGAGGTCATAAAGCGTTGCTACAACGCCCTAGAAGAAGGTGGAATACTCCTTATTTCCGAAAAGTTTAAGACCAATCAAGAAACGGAGAACACCCTACTCACTGAACTTCACCACACCTTTAAAGGCGCAATGGGATATAGCGATCTGGAAATCGCGAGAAAACGAGACGCAATCGAAAATGTCCTCATTCCAGAAACCAAAGAAATTCATCTAAATCGCCTCAAAGAAGCAGGCTTCGCAAATCCCGTTTGCTGGTATCAATGCTTTAACTTTGCCTCTTTTTTAGCAGTTAAATAAGACAAGCTAGGCAAAGGTGTCACTGAAAGACGGTCTTTATCTTCTTCGCTTGAAGGTCATCGATGAAGCTACTGTCATACACTTGCTTATGCTTGAGCGTGAAACCACCTAAAGAGCCCAGGGCGAACATCAAGATCAGTGTTATGAATGCAAGTAGAGAACTGCCGACACCAGAAGAAGATCCCTTGTGTGTCTTCTGAGTATTATACTGCTGCACACTGTCAGCAGGAAAGGCTTCATTTCCTACCCCAGTTGATGGAGAGATCGGTTGAACGCTCTGGGAAGGCTCAGCTGGCAACTGTTGCGTTGGTGCTACAGGTATACCGTCTCGTTGATTCTGGAGTTCTATAAGGTCCGCTTCTGTCACATATCGTCTTGGGTCTTGCTCTTCCCTCTGAATGTTCTCTAGCTCATCTTTTTTGTAAACAAAGACTAGAGGGGAGCTCCCAACATGTATCTCCATACCATGCTCTATCAGAAGCTTCTCTTGCTTTACTCCTTTGTGATGAATCCCATTACTAGAATCTAAATTTTTAATCACATATCCACCGAAGACTCTCTTTATAATGCAATGATGATTAGAGATTGAAGGATCGTCCGCAATCACGAGGTCATTATCTTCTGCGCGACCGATCTTCACCTCTAGCCTATTAAGGTCAAAAGCGACTTTTACGCGAACCTCTTGTCCCTCTCCATTAACGTATACCTTTGGCATAGTCAATATGTTGAGCGATTAGGCTTCCAAAATCAACGGTGTTTTTTAAACAAGCATTTATGTGAAATCGATACTCTCACAGTTACGATTTTTTGACTTCTTTTAATGTATTCAAAATCTGATGAATTTCATGCTGCAGAGCCGTCTGGGCATTTTGGGAAAGATCGGGGCTCGCTAATTGAGAAGTAAGGCTTTTTCTGAGGCGTTCTAAATGAGCCATTGATAGACTCTTAAAATATGCCTGAGCCTCTTGTAATGGATGAGATACTTTTGCCACGGCACGATCTGGATGCACAAAACCATAAAGAGGGGCGAGCGTTAGTTTTATCTCTTCTGGAACAGTCTCTAGGAATGCTTGCACCACAGACGCAGAAACTGGTTTAGGCTGCGCGGTAAGCACGGTCTCGAACACCTTATACCCCTGCACCGCCTCTGATGCAGTAAGAAGAGGCTCTAGCTGCTCCTGCATCCACTCAAACGCCTCAGGGTAGTTCATATTGATGTGACAGAGAGCCGCTAAGTCGTCATGAATCGGTAAAGGCATCACCTGCTCATTCGCGTCCCTTTCCCGTAAGGCGCTTTGCCTACTTTGAATACGCGAATCCTTTCGCTTTTGGAGGCGCGAGGCATTCCTTATATCGTCCTCACTCATTCCCAGACGAGTAGCAATGAAACTAAGAGAGGCTTGAAGCTGAAAAGTGTCTGACATAGCAGCCAGCAGTTCACTCATCTCAGACGCGACCTGCGCCTTCTCCCCTGGGTTTTCCAGATTCCGTTTAGTAGATTCATAGCGAATTTTATAATCAAAAAATTCTAAGGAAGCGTCTATTAGCGCTTGGAATGCATTCGCACCTTGCGCTTTTATGAGTGAATCAGGATCATCACCCTCTGGTAGGGATACCACCTGCACTTGCAACCCTACCCGAGCAAGTTCCACGAAGGCCGTTTGCGTCGCCTTTTGCCCCGCCGCATCAGAATCAAAGCACAGTATCACCTTCTTACAATACCGCTTTAAAATAGTAGCATGCTCTGCGGTGCAGGCTGTTCCCTGCGTTGCAATCGTAAAAGGAAACCCATTTTCGTGACAAGAAATAACATCGATTTGACCTTCACAGAGGAGTGCATATCCCTGCTTCGGGATATTCTTCCTAGCCTTATCTAGACCAAAAAAGACCTTAGACTTCTTGAAAATGGGCGTCTCTGGAGAATTAATATACTTTCCTGACCTTGGGTCTTCTCTCAGCTGGCGTCCAGAAAAGGCCACTACATCACCATAGTCATTATGAATAGGAAACATCAGGCGATCTTTAAATCGGTAATACAGACCTCTCCTCGGGTCATGAGAAGTGCTGGCAATCCCAGCTTCCACTAGCTCTCGCGCCTTATAGCCTTTTCCCTTAGCCCACTCTATTATAGGTGCAGATGATTCAGGGTGCCACCCCACGAGCCAATTCTTAGCCATTTGTGAATTAAACTCCCGTGACTTAAGATAATCTCTCGCGTGCTGAGCATTCTGATCTTTCAGTAAGCGCTCATGCATGAATTGCGTGAAGTCATTATGAAGCTCAATAATGCGTGATTTACTTTTGCGCGCTACTACTTGCGTTGCTGTCTCCGCCTCTTCAATGATGGGAATATTGACACGAGATGCCAGTTTCCTTACCGCATCTGGAAAAGGTAAGTTCTCCATCTTCATGACGAATCCTAGGACGTTTCCAGCCTCTCCACACCCGAAGCATTTAAAGAACTGCCGAGAGGGCGTGACATTAAAAGATGGCGTCCTTTCTACGTGAAAAGGGCAGCATGCCTTAAAAGATGTCCCCGCACGCTTTAAATCAGGTACATAACCAGTAATGACATCCACTATGTCATTCGCCTCAATCACTTGTTGGATCGTTTCTTCTGGGATTCGCGCCACTCAGAAAACACTGCCGAGAGAATAAGAAAGAGTGAAGTTTATTGTTATAATTTCCACCCTTAATACCTCAGAGTTATCCGCCTTCTAATTTTCTCTCCTTTTTTCTTGATCTGTCGTTATATAAGATTAGGGTTCTTGCCCCATGGCTAGAGTAAGCGGAAAAGCAAAAACGAGAAAATCGGTGTCCAAGCGATATAAAATCACAGGGTCTGGAAAGATCATGCGAATGAAGCCTGGCGCTCGTCACCTTCTCACTAAAAAAAGCCAGAAGCGTAAACGTAGCTTAAGAACTGCAACACTTGTCGACAAGTCTATGGAAAAGACTATCAAGGCAAACATGCCGTTCTCATAACATATACGCTTATCACCACGACTTCACGCCCGTCTTCTCTTAGACGAAACTTCTAAGAGATACCTGAACGAGCGAGGCGGGTGAAGTCCACAAAAAACAGCCCGTTCAAAACCAGAAATAGAAAAATGCCAAGAGCAACTAACGGACCAGCAAGCCGTAAAAGAAGGAAGCGTATATTATTACGTGCTAAGGGATTCCGCGGATTCCGTAGTAAACTGTATCGCTACGCAAAAGACGCTGTATTCAAAGCACGTCAATATGAGTATCGTGACCGTAAAAAACGTAAAGGAACATTCCGTAGACTATGGATACAGCGTATAAGTGCTGGGTGCAGAATTGAGGGAATTACCTATTCTCGTTTCATCGAAGGCACAAAAGCGGCTAACATGGAAGTAGATCGTAAAATCCTAGCGGATCTCGTCGTGCATGACTATGATGCCTTTAAGGCGATTGTCACACAATCGAAGAACGCATTAGCGGATAAACAAAAAGCCGCAGCTTAATTACTACTTTTAAAACATACTGGGGAATTCACTTCCCCAGTTTTCTTTTTATAAGAATCCCATTTCACACAGACTGACATGCTCAATATATTCATCTCTTTGACTCTTCTCGTGCAGATCATTGTAGCACTGCTTCTCATTTTAGTTGT
>CALLLS010000025.1 GCA_938008215.1 uncultured Verrucomicrobiales bacterium
GCCGCAGGCGAAGTGAAACATTTTACTGGTAAAGACAGCGGTTTTGAACCACCTAAAAATCCAGATTTGATCTTAGATACCGAAAGTAATTCCCTAGAAGATTGCGTTTCCAACTTAGACTCATACATTAAATCACACTAATTTTTATGAATTATTCATTAGATCACCTTGATGAAATAGAAGCAGAAGCAATGTTTGTGCTTCGTGAGACGGCTGCCCAATTCGAGAACCCTGCATTACTCTTCTCAGGAGGTAAGGATTCGATAGTCATGGCACATATCGCATATAAAGCATTTTACCCTGCGCGCCTTCCTTTTCCGCTCGTGCATGTAGATACGGGACATAACTTTAAAGAAACGATCGATTTTCGGGATCGGTTCGTTGAAAAAATTAACGCAAACTTGATTGTTGGTTCCGTGCAAAAATCCATTGATGAAGGAAAAGCGGTAGAAGAGACGGGAGCGAATGCCTCACGTAATAAATTACAGACGGTGACGCTTCTCGATACGATTGAAGAGCATCAATACGATGCTTGTCTTGGAGGTGGGCGTCGCGATGAAGAAAAGGCACGTGCAAAAGAGCGTTTCTTCTCACACCGTGATGATTTCGGAATTTGGGATCCTAAGAATCAGAGACCTGAGCTATGGAATCTTTTTAATGGTAATAAGAACCAAGGAGAGCATTTTCGTGTCTTTCCTATCTCAAACTTTACGGAGATGGATATCTGGATGTATATTAAGAAAGAGAATATAGAGCTCCCATCTATGTATTACGCACACACCAGAGATACGATCATTCGTAATGGATCTATCCTCGCCGTTTGTGAGCATGTGACGCCACGCGAAGGTGAAGAAGTAGTCTCACGTAAAATTCGTTTCAGAACGATGGGAGACGCGACGATTACAGGTTGTTTTGAATCTGATGCAGATGATGTTGATGGTGTGATAGAAGAAGTAGCTGCTGCACGCCAGACAGAGCGTGGAAACCGTGCCGATGATAAACGCTCTGAAACAGCGATGGAAGACCGCAAGAAGGAAGGCTATTTTTAGTCAGATAGAACAGACACTACACAAGCATTCATAATAAAAATTTAAACGAAAATGGACTTATTAAGATTTACAACTGCCGGTTCTGTTGATGACGGCAAATCAACCCTTATTGGACGCCTCCTCTATGATTCAAAAAGTATTTTTGAAGACCAAATGGAAGCGGTGGAAACCAGCTCTAAGAAGAAAGGGGACGAGAATATAAACCTCGCGCTACTGACAGATGGTCTAAAAGCAGAACGTGAGCAGGGGATTACGATCGATGTAGCATATCGTTATTTCGCTACGCCTAAGAGGAAATTTATCATCGCGGACACTCCAGGACATATTCAATACACGAGGAATATGGTCACAGGCGCTTCTACCGCAGACCTTGCCATTATTCTCGTAGATGCCAGAACGGGCGTGATAGAGCAAACTAAGCGGCACTCCTTCATTGCGGATCTTCTTAAGATTCAGCATGTGATCTTAGCCGTGAATAAGATGGATCTCGTGGATTTCTCAGAAGAGAGGTTTAATGAAATCGTAGCGGATTATCAGTCCTTCGCTTCACGTCTAGGAAATATTGTTTCTATTCAGCCGATTCCTATATCCGCTCTTTTAGGAGACAATGTTGTCGATCAATCTAAACATACATCTTGGTATCAGGGACCAACCTTCCTTAACCACTTAGAAAACGTCTATGTCGGAGGAGAAGAAAACCACGTAGACGCGCGCTTCCCTGTGCAATGGGTGATTCGCCCGCAGTCTGATAAGTGGCACGACTTCCGTGGATTCTCTGGACGCGTAGCTGGCGGAGTCTTTAAAACTGGTGATGAAATCCAAGTCATGCCTAGCGGTTTCAAATCCAAAATTAAGTCCATTCACTGTGGTGAGGAAGAGCTAGAGCAAGCGTTTTCCCCGCAATCTGTCGTGATGACATTAGAAGATGAGATTGATATTTCTCGTGGAGATATGATCTGTAAGCCTAATAATGTTCCGAATGTTGGCCAGGACATAGAGGCACGTATCTGTTGGTTCTCTAAGACCCCAATGAAACCTCGCCAAAAATTCCTCGTGAAGCACACTTCACTCGAAACAAAAGCGATTCTCTCTGAGATAAAGTATAAAGTGGATATTAATAATATTACTAAGATTGAAGGGGTAGAGAGCTTTGAGATGAATGATATTGGTAGGGTTTCTCTGCGCACCGCCGCTCCTCTCGCTCATGACTCTTACCGTAGAAACCGTAATACGGGATCATTTATCCTCGTAGATCCAGGGACAAATGAGACCCTTGCAGCGGGAATGATTATTTGAGTATGAAAGTGGGCTAGAATGCCTACTTTTTTATGTTTTACGATGGAATTTATCGATCTTAAATCGCAGCAGGCTCTTATCAAAGATAAGATAGATGCGCGTATTCAGACAGTGCTTGCGCATGGTCGGTATGTTCTGGGACCGGAAGTGCAAGAAGTGGAAGAAGTTTTAGCCGGCCGTACAGGTGTAAAGCATTGTATTACCACTTCTAGCGGAACGGATTCCTTGCTCATCGCACTGATGGCACTTGGAGTGGGGCATGGGGATGAGGTGATTACCGTGCCTTATACATGGATTTCCACCGCTGAGGCCATTGCGCTTCTAGGAGCTAAGCCAGTCTTCGTTGATATTTGTGAGGACACTTGGAACATGAACCCTGGCTTATTAGAGTCTGCGATTACTAAGAAAACTAAGGCTATCATGCCTGTGGGTATTTATGGTCAGCCCGCTGACATGACTTCCATTAATCGTATTGCTAATGAGCATGGAATTCCCGTAATAGAAGATGCCGCGCAATGTTATGGTGCTTACCATGAAGGGAAGCCTTCGGGCGGGCTCTCTGAGATTGGCTCTACCAGCTTCTTCCCTTCTAAGCCACTTGGATGTTATGGCGATGGCGGCGCACTTTTCACCGATGATGATGAACTTGCAGAAAAAATGACGCAAATTCGTGTGCATGGACAGAGCGCAAAGCATCATCACCCAGTCCTTGGAATCAATGGACGCTTTGATAGTATTCAAGCAGCTATTTTATTGGAAAAAATTGCAATTTTTGATGAGGAAATAGAGCAACGAAATAAGGTCGCACAATCATATACAAAGGCACTAGAGAGCTCCTCCCTAAAAGTCCAAGCACCAAAAGTCGGCGCAGGAAACACCTCAGTGTGGGCGCAATATACTATTCTCTCTGAAACCCCTGAAGAGCTTCAGGGAAATCTTAAAGCACAGGGAATACCAAGTGTGAGCTATTACTCTGTGCCTCTTCATCTACAACCTGTATTTACCGGGCTTGGATATAAAAACGGTGACTTTCCAGTTACTGAGAAGGTATCAGCACAATGCCTCTCACTACCAATGAATCCTTATTTGAAGAAGGAAGAAATAGAGACAGTAGCTGAAGCTTTAATGAATTGAAGGAGCTGGTGTGATTGGCTGACTTTCCACATAACATATAATTTTAATGAAACGTATACTTGTAACAGGTGGGGCAGGATTTCTAGGCTCTCATCTCTGTGAAAGACTTGTTGAAGAAGGAAATGATGTTATCTGCATGGATAACTACTTCACAGGATCTAAGAAGAATATATATAACCTTATAGGGAAGCCTACCTTTGAGCGTGTTCGGCACGATGTCACAGATCCTTTTAAGGTAGAGTGTGATGAAATTTATAACTTAGCCTGCCCAGCATCACCGCCTCATTACCAGTATAACGCCATTAAAACGGTGAAGACCTCTGTAATGGGTGCGATCAACTGTTTAGGAGCAGCTAAGAGAACGAGAGCTAAAGTCTTCCAAGCCTCCACTTCTGAAGTATATGGAGACCCAGAAATTCACCCACAACCAGAATCTTATTGGGGGAACGTAAACCCTATCGGTATTCGTTCTTGTTATGATGAGGGAAAGCGGGTTGCCGAGACACTTTTTATGGATTACCATCGTCAGAATGATGTAGATATACGTATTGTAAGAATCTTCAATACTTATGGTCCACGCATGAACCCAGAAGATGGGCGCGTAGTATCTAACTTTATAGTTCAGGCGCTGAGAGGAGAAGATATAACCATTTACGGAGACGGCACACAAACGCGCTCTTTCTGTTATGTAGATGATCTTATCGAAGGATTTATACGGCTCATGAACCAGAGCGCAACAGTCGGTCCTATGAATATAGGAAACCCAGGAGAATTTACGATGTTAGAGCTTGCGGAAAAAGTGCTGCAAAAAGTGAGAGGTAAATCAAAGCTCACATTCTTACCTCTCCCGGGAGATGATCCTAAGCAGCGCCAGCCTGATATTACCCTTGCTAAAGAGCATTTGGATTGGGAGCCCAAAGTAGGTCTAGATGAAGGGCTTGATCGAACGATAGATTATTTTCGATCAGTAGTATAGGCTTGTATGAATGAGTATGGGAGTGACGCCCTAATATTTTTGTAGAAAATTTCATGGCATGGAACCCTTTAGAATACTTCCAGCTTTATCCCTATAAAAAATCATACCCTTCTCCCCGATTATACGAAATCTTAAATTACGATTATGCAGTCTTTGGTGCGTGTGCATTACGAAAGTATTTACCCGAAAGAAAAACCTATTCTCTAGATATATTGATTCACGCTGATTGCACTGAGTATATTCATAAAGAGCTTCTCCCACACAGCTTAGAGGATGATTATTTTTCAGGTACACATAGGTTTTATATTCTCAAATCTAATAAGCAGTACCTCACAACTATCTCACTAGACGCACCGTGGGTTGAGAGCGCTTTAAGCGTCGCAAAAAACTACTTAGATGCTAATGAGCCGTCTTTACCTTTTGAGTGGCTTATTTTGATTAAAATGACATATGGACGACGGCAAGACTTCATGGATTGCGCCAGACTCATCGCAAGAGCGAGTAAACATCAATTCTTCGATACTAAAGAGCTTCTGGAGAAATGGATGCCTAATGCTGTTCCTGAGCTCAGAAAACTTTATAGAGTTGGAATGCAAGAATTAGAAAACGCCCCTATTGATAAGCCAAAATATCTCAACGAAGCGACAAAATACACTTCATGGCATCACATGTGCGCCTCTCAGTTACAATACCTTGAGCCCGGCTGGGAAACCGCACTGAGCAGTGAAGATAAACTTGATACTCCATTCGATTGGCCAGAACGCCTAATAAATTGAAAAAAATTGATGTCATATCACTTCCAGTAGCCTGCACCACATACCAAGGTGCAGTTGATTGGGTTATGGGGAAAGCCCTTCAGAACGATAGAGCTTACGCAGTGGAAGCCGCAAATACTCATGGAGCTGCGCTGTGCCGAACGAATAAAAGGTTTTCAGACGCGATGGCTAAGTTTGACCTCATTGTCCCGGATGGCACGCCGCTTGTTTGGGCACTTAATAGGAAACTACCAGTGGAAGAGAGGCTTGTGGATAGAGTGTATGGCCCAAGCTTAATGCTGGAGGCTCTTAAGTCTGAGCATCCCGAAGCGCGCCATTTCTTTTTAGGAGGGATGCAAAGCACTCTTGATAAATTAAGCGATAAATTCGCAAAAGACTATCCTCATGCCCAGATAGCAGGGATGCACTCTCCCCCCTTCGGTGAATGGCCGGAAGGTGAGTTTGATAAAATCTGCGATTTGATCACCACTTCTGGAGCAAATCTCATTTGGGTGGGGCTAGGATGCCCTAAACAAGAACAGTGGATCGCGGAAAATAAGGATAAGCTCCCTAATGGTATTTACTTCGGTATTGGAGCGGCTTTTGCCTTTCATGCGGGGGAGGTGAAACAAGCTCCTACACTCTTTCAAAAAATAGGAATGGAGTGGTTATATAGGCTTTGTATGGAGCCTAAGCGCTTGTGGAAACGCTACTTCACATACAATAGTTTATTTCTCTATCATTACATAAAAGAAGAACTTTTTTCTTAAACTTAATAGAATAGTACTATGAGTAGAATACTTATAACAGGTGGCGGCGGCTTCATTGGAGGTCACCTCGCAAAAACGTACATCGATCGAGGACACGAGGTGGTGGTTGCAGATATTAAGCCTCTCGATCAATGGTATCAGAAGTTTGAGAAGGCAGAGAACCACTGTATAGATATGGGATCAAGAGAGCAATGTTTCCAGCTTACGGAAGGCTGCGATGAGGTCTATAACTTAGCATGCAACATGGGAGGGATGGGCTTTATAGAGAGTAATAAATCTTTATGTATGCTGAGTGTCCTCATTAATACGAATATGCTAGAAGCCGCTAAGCACTTTGGGGTAAGTAAATATTTTTATTCTTCAAGTGCCTGTGTTTACCCTGATTATAAGCAGTTTGACGCAGATGTGATAGCGCTTAAAGAAGAGGACGCCTATCCTGCTATGCCAGAGAATGGATATGGATGGGAAAAGCTCTTTTCTGAACGTCTCTGTAAAAATTTCGAGGAAGACTTCGGCTTCATCTCAAAGGTATACCGCTTCCATAATGTTTATGGACCTTATGGAACGTGGGATGGAGGACGCGAAAAAGCCCCTGCCGCCATGTGTCGTAAAGTCATCGAGTGCATGGACTCTGGAAAACATGAGATGGAAATTTGGGGAGACGGAGAGCAAACGCGTTCCTTTATGTATATTGATGACTGCATTACAGGAATTGATAAGCTCATGGCGTCTTATGTCACAGACCCACTGAATCTTGGCCGCTCTGAACTTGTCACCATTAACGGACTCCTCTCCATCGTAGAAGAGATCGCTGGTATAAAAGTGAAGAGAAACTACAACTTAAATGCTCCTCAGGGAGTGAGAGGAAGAAACTCTGATAACGCTCTAATTAAAGAAAAGCTTGGGTGGGCACCAGAAATCGACCTTAAGGTAGGAATGGAAAAGACCTTCCACTGGATTAAAGAACAATACGACCGCCGCAAAATGGGTGAGATTGTTGTTAATTAAGGAAATGCGACCTATTACCACATTATCGTAAAAAATCAAGTTGATGAACATAAATAAAATACTACCGATTATAGTAATAATCATTTTAGGGATGCTGGTCATCCCTAATGTAATTCTTAATAATACAGGAGGAATATCGGGGTTAATTAAATTAGTAGGAGTAGTAGGTGCTATCCTTACGTTTTTTAAACCTAAACTTGGTATTTATATTATCACTCTAGAGACTTGTTATTTAGATTTCTTTAAGAAAGTGGGTTGCTACTATGGGGTGGCTTCTCAACTAACTGTAGTGGAAATTCTCTCCATGTCGATG
>CALLLS010000026.1 GCA_938008215.1 uncultured Verrucomicrobiales bacterium
CTATTGAAACGACTTAGGTGAATCTTCCTCTTTCAGTGGGTTGGGTTTAACCTATAAAGGCCAAAGATACCTACCTTACTTGATTACCTCATTTAGCCTCCAGCACCGAGTACAAACATTTCTACCGAGTCTCCCTTAGCGATTTGGGTTTTAGAATGTGCACTAGCGACGAGGGCCTTCTTATTATATTCCACAACTACTGGCTTACCTTCCATTCCCTGTTCTTTTACTAGCTCCGTTATGGTGTGTGCATTTGTAGAAATTTCATTTCCGTTTAAAGTGATTTTCATACTGTATTTGTTAAAATAGCTTCGTCCCAATCCTTCCAAACTGGGTCATAGTCATAAGACTTTAAGAGATCAGCGATTTCTCCAATAGAGCGTTCATCGTCAATTTTAAATTGCTCTGTAGCACCGCAGGGTTTCGTTTCTGACTCTAGATCCACTCTACGACCTTTAATGGTGTAATGAATATCCTCATTCCCTGCTCCTGTATATCCTCCTGGCTCCGTCGCAGATCCTGCCGACATGTGGGTAACGCCGAGCTTAAAAATCTGATCGCGCAGAGCAGCGGGCTCTCGCGTAGAAAGAACAATTCCTACGTTTGGAAAGCAGATACGAAATGCGCAAATAAGCTTCACTAAATTCTTATCAGAAAGGGAAAGAGCAGGATCCGGAGAGTATTGATAATTTCCCGCATATGGGCGCATCCTAGGAAAGGCGACGCTATACTGAGCCTTCCAACCTGTCTTATTGAGGTATTCTAGATGACGTGCGAGCTGAAGTGCCTCTTCCTTCCACTCTGCTAATCCAAAGAGTGCTCCGACCCCAATGCGACGAAATCCACCACGATAGGCACGCTCAGGACATTCTAAGCGCCAGTCAAATTTCTTTTTAGGTCCTGCGGTATGAAGCTCTTCATAGCGCTCTTTATGATATGTTTCTTGGTAGACGATCAGCCCTTCCGCCCCCGCTTCTACTAATTCTTGATACTGATGGTCTTCCATTGGTCCCACTTCCACCGCAATGGTAGGAAAAAGCCCTTTCAATGCTCGGATACAATCCTGCAAGTAGCCCTCAGAGACAAATTTAGGGTGCTCCCCGGCAACAAGTAAAAGATTACGAAACCCTTTATCATGAAGGAATTTCGCTTCTTTAAGGACTTGTTCAACAGTGAGCGTAGTACGGAAAATTTTATTATCCCGAGAGAATCCGCAGTATTTGCAGTTATTCACACATTCGTTCGAAAGGTAGAGAGGCGCAAAGAGACGCATGGTAGCTCCAAATCGCTCTCTAGTTATACGATGACTCTCTTGAGCCAGAGCTTCCAAAGCTTTTGTATCATCAATCTCTAAATAGGAGCGAAACTCCCTGATCAAAAGAGAATCCGCCTGCTGACCTTGATAATATCGCTCGGTATATGACATAATTAATCCTTGTTTACCTCTTTGCAGAGGACAAAGGGAGAGACAACGCTCGCTTCAAATTTCTTCGACTTTTCTTCATCGAAGTGCTCGAGGTGTAGTTTCTCAAGTTTCACGATATCACCTTTTTTAAGCCACTCTTTAATCTGCTCCGTGTCATCTTTCATAAAGGTATTTCCCACCTCTTGTAGATCGAGCTCCTGATCCACATAATAGAGTACATCATAGAGACAAGCAGCTCGTAAATATCCCCAGTCTGTGATTCCAGAATACTTCTCCAAGCGTTCTTCCATAGTGAGTCCATCATCCCCCACCATATCATACTCCATCGGCTTTTTCTTATCCTCCATCTTCATCTAATCTTTGAATTATAAACTTAGAATAAGTTGCGCAGTTGTAAAGTAAATCGCCATTCCTATGACATCCACTATCGTTGTAATTGCTGGTGCTGCGATTACAGCTGGGTCTAACTTAGCCGCTCTCGCTCCTAAGGGTAAGAGAGCCCCGATCAAGGCAGAGAACATAACCTGCAATCCTAGTGAGATAGAGACAGCAAGGGCGAAGTCCACGTAAGAAATGCTATCTGGAACAGGTGCTCTAAAGGCTGGTAGTAAGGTAATACAAATAATGAAAATTAACACTGCGAGACTAAACCCTAAGAGCGCTCCTAATCGGGATTCTTTCCACGCTACCTGTAAACTATCGGCAGGAGTCAGTTCCCCTAAAGCCATCGCGCGTATTACCATTGTTGCAGCTTGCCCACCCGTATTTCCACCCGCGGCAATCACCATTGGAAGGAAAAGCGCCAGCATATAAATTTCTGAGAGCACATTTTCATAACGTAACATCACATAACCAGAAGCTACCGCTAGAAGAGCCAGACCGAAAAGCCACAAAAAGCGCCTCTTAAAGTGTGTGAGAATGGTAGTATAAAGATAAGAACTCTCTGATTGCTCACCTGTTAAGCCAGCAATCCTCTCCATGTCTTCCGTGGATTCTTGTTCTGCGATCTCCATAGCGTCATCATGAGTGACTACTCCAAGAAGACGGTTAGAGTCATCAACAACGGCAGCCAACATGAGGTCATATTTTTTCATCGTCATGGAAACCTCTTCTTGATCTGCTGTAGCTAAAATGGGGTGCTCCACAATCTGCATAATATCCCTGATTGGCGTGTCCCAAGTGCTAAAGGCGAGATCACGTAGCCTGACCTTACCCTGTAGTATATGGTTTTCATCTACGACAAAGATACGAGAAATTGTTTCGGTAGACTCTTGATTCTTACGGAGAGACTCCAAAGCCTGCTTAACTGTCATGTCGGTCGCAATCCGCCCGACCTGAGTAGTCATCCACCCCCCTGCGGTCTCCTCATCATACTCTAGAAGGGATCCGACGAGATCCTTGTCTTTCTTCTCTAAGATACTGAGAATCTCTACCCTTCTATCATCAGACACAGCGCGGAGGATATCCGTCTTATCATCATCTTTAAGGTGAGAAAAAAGTTCTCGTTGCTCTGTGGTTCCAAAGGAAAAAAGGGATTCTTCTACCAGCTCTTCTGGTAGTTCTGCTAGCACATCCGCATAAATACGAGGGCCTAAAACCTTCGCGAAGAAAGAAACCTCTTCTTTTTCCAGAAGAGATTCTTGAAATTGGGCGAGATCCGCATAATGAAGATATTCTGCTGCTTTTAAAACTGCAGAGCCATCCCTTGCATTTACTGCTTCTTCTAGCAGCTGAAGGTTTGCGCTTACAGTCTCTTGCATGCTTTACGCTATGCGCAAAAAGTCCTATCCTGAAAAGCTTTAAGTAACATAAGATAAGTTGATGATTTAGTAATTCTCTTTTCTGCAGAGAATGAACTCCATACTGTAGCGCTTCGCCCGCTAAAGAAGTTCGTCTACAAACCTTTTCCGCTGAAAATACTCGAACTGCTCTGGTTCTTCCCCTGTTCCAATGAAGCGGGTGGGCAGCTTTAACTCTCGGTAAATGGCAACCGCTACTCCACCCTTTCCAGAACCGTCGAGTTTCGTAACAACGAGACCGTCCAGATTAACGGCCTTTGAAAACTCCTTCGCTTGTTGCATGGCATTACTCCCCGTTGTTGCATCTACTACTAGGAGCGAAAGATGTGGTGCATGCTCGTCATTTTTAGCAATCGTGCGGCGGATTTTTTCTAATTCAGACATTAGATTATGCTTGGTATGTAGTCGACCAGCGGTGTCGCAGATCACAAACTGTATACCATCATTGATTGCTTTTTGATGGGCGGTGTAACAGACCGACGAAGGATCCGCGTTAGGTGCCCCTTTCATAAATTCCACCCCTAAGCGCTCAGACCAGACTTCCAGTTGCTCCACTGCAGCCGCTCGGAAGGTATCCGCCGCTACTAGCATGACAGAGAAGCCCTTTCGCTTCAGGAGATATGCAAGCTTAGCGGCAGAAGTAGTTTTCCCCACGCCGTTAACACCCACCATTGTGATGACGTATGGTTTATCATCGATTGGCGGAAGAAGCGGAGGCTGGTCTGCAGGGAGCACTTCATTAATGTGCGCCTTCACTTTTTCCACTACTACGTGGGCTTTTACTTTCCGCCCTAATTGCTGAAGGTCATCAATGATTTCCATGGCTTGGCGGATCCCTAAATCAGATGTTACTAAATCCGCCTCTAACTGATCCCAATCAACGTCCTTATCATCAAGTAACTTACTGATGAGCTTATCAAAAAATCCTGCCATAAGAGAAGAGAAATACCTAGTTTACAATGCAAGTGAAGCCATTAATCTGGAAAGTTAATCACAGCAACATCCATCACAGGGGTTACAATCACAACATCCCGTATCTCCTGGTCTACAATCACACATATTATCGCAACAACTCCCTCTACCACATTGACCACCAGATGGTCGTGAGCTCTTAGTGCAGCATGAATCACAGTCCTCAATGCAATAGAAGGGATCAGAACAGCAATCAGCATTCTCACACCACTTTCTACGCTTTCGCTCTTTATGATCTTCTTCCTCATAACTATAGCCCAAAAAATCACGGTGTTTATGAGCAGTAGAAGGAGAGATTTGAGAAATTAAATCATAGTTTCTTTTTACTCTGAGATTACTCAAAGCGTTCGTGAGTTTTTCCATCGCATCCCGCGCGTTGCTTTCTAATTCTGCGGTCGGAGTGTAGGTCAGAGGATTAAATTTTCCTGCTTTACGATCCGCTTCTATATCATCGAATGCATCCCTCCAATAGATTAACTTTCCTAGTTCCCCGCCTATTTCCGCTAAACCAGAGCTCGTACTCTGCGTAATACTTCCCAAATGCTGAAAGATGAGGGCGTAAGATTGAGATGTAGGGAACGCAGCATTAGCGAGATCTGGTTTACCTTTTTCAATCAGTGATTGTTGTTGTAATAACCCCATGACTTCCGCTGTTGGGAAATGGAGAGTGTTTAAGAATGATACAGCATGATCGGAGAAATGCCCTAGTCCATGAGAGAGAAGCTTGGAGGCGTGTTTTCTAAATCGGTGCTGTCATCTTTTAGCTTCGTTCCCAACCCACAGATCGTGACAGCGGAGACATATTATGTGATGATATCATCTTTCAAAAGCGGCTTAGCTTTAGAGAGTGGATTACAACAGGTGCGAGTAGAAAGGGATGGAGCTTCTGCTTGGAGGCTTGCGCCAAGCAGAGCTAAGAAAGCAGAATCCCTATTCACTAAAAGTCGTGAAAATGGAGTGTAACTCGAACTCAATGAACATGAAAGACCACAAAATACGCTCTGATAGGTAGAAGCTAAGTCTCTAGGCGCGCAAGACGCGCAAGGGCTAGCAGTAAATCCGAACATGCGTTTGATAGTAAGAACTTTTTGCTATTTGACGATTACAAAGATATCGTTTCATTCTATGCCATCAGAAATATTTAATCCTGAGTTATGGAATGAGGTGGAAGGCTTCTCTTTTGAGGATATAACTTACCACAGAGCGAAGGCTCATGGGACCGTCAGAATCGCGATAGATCGACCAGAGGTGCGAAATGCATTTCGGCCTAAGACCGTAGATGAGCTGTATCAGGCGTTAGAGCACGCACGAATTTCTAGTGATGTAGGGTGTGTTATTTTGACGGGGAATGGGCCGTCATCGAAAGATGGTGGCTGGGCGTTTTGCTCTGGAGGCGATCAGCGAATCAGAGGGAAGGATGGTTACAAGTATGAGAGCAAGGAAGGTGAAAAGGTGGATGTCGCTAAGCTGGGACGCCTACATATCCTAGAAGTGCAACGACTCATTCGTTTTATGCCCAAAGTCGTGATGGCGGTTGTGCCTGGTTGGGCAGTGGGTGGAGGTCATTCGCTTCATGTAGTCTGCGACCTCACTATAGCCTCTGAAGAGCACGCCGTCTTTAAGCAAACCGACCCTGACGTAGCGAGCTTTGATAGTGGATATGGCTCGGCATATTTAGCGAAGATGGTGGGACAAAAACGTGCCCGTGAAATCTTCTTTCTGGGCTTAGATTACTCCGCGCAAGAAGCTTACGAGATGGGAATGGTAAATAAGGCTGTCCCACACGCCGAACTAGAGAACGCAGCGCTAGAATGGGCAAGCATCATAAATAGCAAATCCCCCACCGCGATGCGGATGCTCAAATATGGCTTTAACATGACCGATGACGGAATGGTGGGACAGCAGCTCTTTGCGGGCGAAGCGACTCGCCTTGCCTATGGAACAGAAGAAGCAAAGGAAGGTCGTGATAGTTTTCTAGAAAAACGTCCACAGGATTATTCTGGTTTTCCCTATCATTATTAATAAAAAAGCCACTCTGCGTCAGAGTGGCTTAAGATATCTGGGTGTATAGCAATGTTACTGAGCCTGCTTCAAGCTTTCTAAAGCATCTTGAAATTCAGGAGCGCTTGCAGCAACACCAGCAGCAGCAATCGCCCCGATAACTCCTATTATTGTGAGAAGAAGGGCAATATATCCAATGATAAGGCCAGCTTTAGCTAATCCTTTACCTTCAGTTACTCCAATTTTCTTAAACTTCCCTAGGGAGATATGACCACAGACGATTGCCGCCGGCCAAAAGAGAAAGGCACAGACGAGAGAGACGATACCGAGAGTTTTTGCTGATTCTAATTCTTTATTTGGTTCCATATATGTGAGTATTGAAATGGAAAATTATCGTGCGCAATTCACTAATGCCAGAAATATATTCATTATTTCTTGGCTATTTCTAGAGCGCCAGCATCCTCGCGTGCATCTTCAGCCAACTCCAGTGCGTGCTTATCTTTAGGAATTACACGCACGATTCGTTTTACGTTTCGCTTCCAGTCCGCGAGGATTTCCTTTCCGCGTTCAGAGCCTGTTAGTTCCACGTGTTTCTCAATCTGCGCTTTCACTTCTGCAATATGTTCATTTCTGCGAACTTGCAGAGGGATAACCATTTCTGGATTGATACGAGATTGGAATTTGCCGTCGATGTCATAGACATAGGCTGTCCCTCCTGACATTCCCGCGCCAAAGTTCGTCCCCGTGTGACCAAGAACAGTTACTAGACCATTGGTCATGTATTCACATCCGTGGTCTCCAGTTCCTTCTACGACCGCGGTTGCTCCTGAATTACGCACCGCAAAGCGTTCACCCGCACATCCACTCACATAGAGGAAGCCACCCGTCGCACCATAAATACAAGTGTTGCCAACGATGGAGTTCTCTGCAGGTTTAAATTTACATTCCGCAGGTGGCACGACGACGATGCGTCTGCCCGCCATCCCTTTTCCGACGTAGTCATTCCCCTGCCCTATGACACGAATTTGCACCCCCTGCACAAGGTATGTGCCAAGCGATTGCCCTGCAGTTCCGCGTAATGTAAGATTGATCGTCCCTTCAGGCAGAACCTTGTTTCCATCGAAGTGTTTAGCAAGGGCTCCAGAGAGGCGTGTTCCGATGTTTCGGTTCGTATTCACGACCTCATATTCCAGCTCGATTGAAGGGCGATCCATCACATTAATAACTGGCGTATCCTCTGGTGCATCGGTCACCTTCGCAATCTCTTTCAAGATTTGAATATCTAAGGTCGGCTGATGGAGCCCGTCATTGCGCTCCTGTTGGCAGAGTAAGGCAATGTCTTCCGCTTTAAGTCCATGAGTATCAGCGACCGCCTGCGTCACGTCCTTTAAGATTGGAGAAAGGTCTAAACTATTTGCCTTCGGGTGATCTGGAACAGTCTTTTGTTTGAGAAACTCAGGACGCCCAATAAGATCATCGAGCTTCTCTATACCAAGAGACGCCATTATTTCGCGCGCTTCTTCTGCCACACCTTTCATGAAGTTAATCACGTGTTCTGGACGCCCTTTAAATTTAGCACGCCATTTAGGGTCAGTAGTGGCGACTCCCACTGGGCAATTATTCAAGTGACACTTACGCACATAAACACACCCCATCGCAATCATGGCGATGGTGCCGAAGTTATACTGCTCCGCTCCTAAAATAGCGGCGATGATGACGTCCTTTCCGTTTCTCAGACCTCCATCAGTCCTTAGAGTAACGCGGCTTCTTAGATTATTGAGAACAAGCGCTTGCTGTGCTTCAGAGATTCCTAATTCCCATGGTAATCCCGCGTATTTTGTGGATGAAAGTGGTGAGGCCGCGGTGCCTCCGTCGTGTCCAGAAATGAGAATGTTATCGGCATTGGCCTTCGCAACACCCGCCGCGATCGTTCCTACGCCAGCTTCGGAAACAAGCTTCACCGTCACTTTCGCAGTCGGATTCACCTCCTTTAGCCCATAAATGAGCTGAGATAAGTCCTCGATAGAGTAAATATCATGGTGAGGTGGAGGTGAAATAAGCTCCACCCCAGGTTGCGTGCCACGCAAGCGAGCAATAAGGGCGTTCACCTTGTGAGCTGGGAGCTGCCCCCCCTTCACCAGGCTTTGCGCCTTGTGCCATTTTAATCTCCAGCTCATCGGCATTTACGAGGTAATGGGCGTGCACCCCAAAGCGTCCAGAGGCGACTTGCTTAATGTAGGAGCGCGCAAGATCACCATTCGGATAATGCTTAAAGCGTCTTTCATCCTCGCCCCCTTCTCCAGAGTCTGACTTAGCACCAATGCGGTTCATGGCAATTGCAAGCGTCTCATGCGCTTCTGGCGAGAGCGCCCCCATAGACATCGCGGCGGTGGTAAAACGACGCATAATATCCTCTATAGGCTCTACTCGCTCTAGTGGAATACTCCCAGATTTCTTAGGGACTAATTCCAGAATGTCTTTAAGGGCGACGGGGTTTACTTCCAACTGCGCCTTCACGTAATCCTCATAATCCTCTTTATCACCAGACTTAACAAAGGTATGAAAATTCTTGATCACTTCTGTAGGTAGGGCGTGTCGCTCTTTCCCTTTACGGAAGCGATTATATCCAGGATCACCTAAATCGAGCGGTTCTTCAGGTGTAGTTTCATAAGCGGTATTATGACGGATGAGTGATTCATCTGCGATGTGCTTATAATCAATGCCTCCGATTCTTGATGTCGTTCCCGTAAAGGACTTCTGAGTGACATTCTCACCGATACCTAGTGCTTCAAAGGTTTGTGCCCCTTGGTAAGAATTAAGCACGCTGATGCCCATCTTAGACATGATCTTGAGTAGCCCTTTTTCTAGCGCTTTTCGGTAATTTTCCATGCCTATCTCAGGCGTCATATCTTCACCAAGCTTCCCTTTCGCATCATTCGCGATGATTTGGCGCACAGTAGCGAACCCTAAATACGGGCAAACCGCAGTCGCACCATAGCCGAATAGACACGCAAGATGATGCGTATCACGGGCGTCACCAGTTTCGATCACAATAGAAGCGCGAAGGCGTTTGCGGGAACGGACGAGCGAATGATGAACGGAACTTGTCGCAAGAAGAGATGGAATCGGAACTCTTTCTGCGGAGGTCGCCTTATCAGAAATAACGAGAATCGTCGCTCCACTTTCGACCGCATCATCTGCATCCTTACAGATACGCTCGATCGCTTTCTCCAGCCCTGCAGAACCTTGCTTCACATCCCATGTCGCATCGATGATGACCGAAGGAAACCTGCTCGCAGGCTCAGTTTCGTTTTGCTTAATGTTTTCAAGCTCATGCTCAAAGAGGATGGCGGATTCTAGCTGAAGTATACAAGCGTGCTCGGGAGTCTCCTCTAGAAGGTTTTTCTCAGCACCCAGACCTGCCTCTAGCGTCATCACTGCCCATTCGCGGATTGGATCAATAGGTGGGTTCGTCACTTGCGCAAAAAGCTGTCGAAAATATGTGTATAGGAGTTTCGGAAAGGTAGAGAGAGGCGCAAGAGGAATGTCATCACCCATTGAGAAGACTGCTTCCTGACCATTCTTAACCATGGGAGGAAAAACCATATCAAGGTCTTCTCTCGTAATGGCATGCGTGACCTGCTGCTGGAATAGCTCTATCTCACCTAACTCCCAAGCAGGAACAATGGATTCGTGAGAGACGTAATCCTTTAAGAGCACCTTATTATCGGTGACCCACGAGTAATATGGGTGCTGAGAAGCAAGTGACTCTTTGACCTCTATGTCCTCTAGGAATTTACCGTTTCCGTATCGGCTGAAATCATTTGCCCCGGACCTAGACGCCCATGCCTGATGATTTCTGAATCTGGGAACGTCACCGCTCCTGACTCAGAACCTATGTAGAGCAGTCCTGACTCTGTTAAAGTAAAGCGTGAGGGACGTAGTCCGTTTCTATCCAGGGAAGCTACGATTTTCCTTCCGTTCGTATAGACAAGTCCTGCTGGGCCGTCCCATGGCTCCGAAAAACAAGAAGTGTATTCGTAAAAGGAGCGGACGTGGCCTGAAAAATCTCCATTATGCTTATAGGCAGGCGGAACTAAGATCGACATGGCATGCTCGAGAGAGAAGCCTGACATGACCAGCAGTTCTAAAACGTGATCTAAGGATGCGGAATCAGATTCGTTTTCGCTGAAGAGTTTTTTAATGAGCTCTATATCTTCTCCCCAAATGTTCGATTGGAAAAGTTCTTCTCTCGATGACATCCAGTTACGATTTCCACGCACCGTATTAATCTCTCCATTATGGCACATCATGCGGAAAGGTTGCCCCAAAGGCCAGGCCGGAAAGGTATTGGTGGAGAAGCGTTGGTGGTAGAGAGCGATCTTCGTCTTAAAATCAGAGTCTTGTAGATCTGTGTAGAAATTACGCAGAGCCACCGACATCGCGAGCGCCTTATATCCGATTAAGCGTGAGGAGAGCGTAGGAATATAGAAGCCGTTGATTTCTCTAAACTCCTGTTCTATTTCACGCCTCACGAGGTAAAGAGTCCTTTCATATGCCTCTGGGTCTAGCCCCTTCGTGTTTTCAATAAGTAGGTGCTTAATGACGGGGCATGTTTTTTGAGCAGCTGCACCCAGCTCGTCTGGATTAATGGGGACGTTTCTCCACCCGAAGAGACCCAAACCTCGCTTAGTGACGACTGATTCCGCGAAGGTGCAGATTTGCTTTTGAAGCGCGTCATCATCGTTCGGCAGAAAAAACACACCCACCCCAAGGTCTTCATCTTTCACAAGGCTTTGCCCCATTTTCTTTAACTCACGTCTAAAGAGAGAGACAGGAAGCTGACATAAAACGCCCGAGCCATCACCTGACTTCCCATCCGCATCGATCGCCCCGCGGTGCTGCATGTTCCCCACCGAGCAAAGCGCGTAATCTAAGACGTTATAATTCGCGGTTCCCTCTAATTGCGCGATGGCACCCATGCCACAGTTTGCTTTTTCATTTTTTAAGCTATGCAGTGAACCTGCCGAGGAGGGTGTGAAGCGTGAGTCGTAAGGTGTCATTTTAAGAGGTTAACGTTCTATCAAAGAGTATTATTTCATGGAAATAGAAAATCCCATTTAGGTAATTTTAATTATACCTGAGAACACAGATCCAAGCACCTTCTATGCCAGTATATATAAATACTCACTATTTCTCTTGAACCATAAATGTAAATTCAACTATTGTTAGCAGTATCAATGAAGCGATAACGTAACTAATTGAATAAAACCATGAAAATACATAAACAAAAGAATAGAAAGGGATTCACTCTCGTGGAACTCCTTGTAGTCATTGCGATTATCGCATCATTAGCAGCGCTATCCACGCCCGCTGTTACTAAGGCTCTCAAGCGTGCGGCTCTTACCACCTCTGTCAGTAATGCCCGCCAAGTAAAACTAGCTCTCGATAATTTCGCCGTAGACTTTGATGGTGAATACATAAATGATACTAATGGTGCCGTTATTCAAGTAGGCTTTGCTGCAGGCTCTTCTGCTGACGTCTACTATGACGTACTAATTGACTCAGGAGCCCTAGATCGCTCTGATGAAGGTCTTTTTTACTCTAAAGAATATAGAACAGCATTACCTGCTTTAATGGAAGGTGACGGAGTCGCTCCACTTGCTGCAACTGAATGTGCATATGGATATGTTAAAGGCTTAGCTAACACCTCACCTGGACCTGCCCCAGTAGTGACCACTAAACCTATAAATGCAGCTGGAACTTTCCCTTCAGGCGTTTGGGATCACAGGGCAGTTATAGCTCGTGTAAATGGCTCCGTAGCTGCTGAACGACTTACAGGAGCATCTGGAACAGATGCGATCGTAAATGAAAATGTTTCTGGAGCTACGGCAAACGTTTTTGCCTGGGCCACAAACGCAGCAGGTGTTATTTGTAACTAAACACCTCAATTTTCCAATATAAAAAAGCACACCGCTTGGTGTGCTTTTTTGTTTCTCTAGTTCTGAAATTTTTTAAGAACTTAGTGATGCCCTTTTTCTTCCTTCTTATGGTCATCATCTGCTTTATGTCCATCTCCGTTAGCGTCATGCTTACCATGAGAATCTCCGTGCGAGCCGTGATTTCCATGTCCACCGTGTGATTCAAAGAGCTGGCTAGTCCCATCCTCCCCTTCCCATTCATGACGGTCACAAGAGATAAAGGTTATTGCTGAAATGAGTAATACAAAGCGCATCATAGTAAAGTTTCTCTAAGCCGACACAGAAAGACATGCAATCTCTTTTTCACAGAAGGTTGTGTGTAACTCTCCGTAATCATCAAGCAAGCCCGTCATTATTAATCGTTTAAAGGGGGGGATCTAAGATGTTTAGAAAGCGTGTCTCTCTACGCTGACTCTTTACACTAGTCTAAGTAAGCGCAAGGTTGCTTTAAACTCTTATTCTTAAGGCAATACTCAAGCACGCTTGCGACGTGTAACGAGTCCAATAAAACCAAGCCCGAGGAGAGCCGCGCTTGAAGGTTCAGGAATAACTGTTTCAAGGAAAATACGACCACGGTCACCTGGCTCACTGATAAGGACACTAAAATTAGTTGTAGTTGACTCCAAAGATATTTGATCTTGAACTGGAAATTCAAAGCCTATGTTAGGTACAGCCGAATACTGCACACCAGCTACTTTCCAGATATCTGAACCACTACCTTGTAAAGTAGTTGTAAGGAAATCTAATCCCTCAACCTCTTCAACGAATGTTATTGAGCCACTGAACCTTGTGAGAGGTCCGCCAGCGTCGGCAATGAGAAGGTAACTTGTATAAGTAGTGCCCGCTGAGAGTATTTGACCACTGTCTGTAGTGTAGTTTGAAGTAAGAGTTACATTATTTTCCTTGAAAATCTGCATTCCTTCAGTAGAAATAGCATCACCTGAAGTCACTGTAAGGTTTGTTACATCTCCATCTAATAGTGAGTTAAGTTTTGAAGAAACTACCTGTCCAGTTGAAGAAACAAAGTTCTGAGCATTACTAAAAGTAATTCCAAATGACAAAACGGTCAGTTTAATTATTGTATTTTTCATTATATATTTTCAAATAAATCATCAGAAGCCATAATATCATTATAGGTTTAGACAATTCTTAAGCCCCATAGATAATATTAAGTAATTCCTGTCTATTTTTAAATTAGAGATATAGATAATTATCTTCATCGATGAGTTAACTTAATGGCTTTATGTCTTGCCAAATGTGCTTTTAAAAAAAATGGGGAGAGCCTCCTAAAAAAAGCTAAATCCAAAAACCATTCTTATGAGGATTATAAAGACTCTTGATTTTATAGGTGGATTTCTTAATAACTTCATGCACTAACTAGATAAGCTAAATTATGGATACAGTATTACAAATATTACAAGAGCGCTTCGTATGGGGCTTACTTCTCGGTCTTCTCATTACATTCTTCGTGTGGAGAAACGGGTTTTCTGCCCGTCAGAACCTTAAAAAAGAGAATAAGAGAATTCAGGGAGAAATGAGCGAACTCCAAGGGCATATCAATACGCAGATGAAAATCAGCGCGACAGGGAGTGAGGCTCTCAGCAAAGATCTCGAGGAACTAAAAAGGCAGAATGAGAACCTCCGCATGAACATCTCCACCCTGCAACAGAAGCCTGAGAAAGCAGAGCTTAAGCACCTACACATTACGGAAACAGCGGTAAGAATGATGAGAGAACAAGCACCAGGGTTTGCGACGGCATGGGAAAAGACCTTAAGATCGGCGGAAGAAGAATATAATAATTCGGAGAGTGGTCTCTCAAAACTGGTCAGAAAAGTTTTGCCAAACTATGGACCAGGAAGTGCAAAGAAAGATATTAAGGTGATTGATGTTGAGGAGAATTAATTAACCAAAAACAATCTTTCTTCTTGTATCACCCTTTTTACCTCATACGTAACGTTCTAGCACAAGAAGCAACACCACCATATGAGAAGAATTATCGCGTTATGCTCCGTCCTCTTTCTATTGCCTAGCCTGGCTGAGAAAGAGAGTTTTGGATGGTTAGAATACGTCTACATTGGCAAAGGTGAATATCGCATTAAAGCAAAACTCGATAGCGGTGCTAAGACTTCTAGCATTCATGTTCTTGAGAAGACATTGATTGAGAGCTCAAGTGGTAAGGATCTCATAAAATTCAAAATTGAAGGCTACGTCCCTAAGGAGGATAAGCAGATTTTAAAAACGGTTAATTTTACACGCCCCATTGATAGAGAGGTAAAAATCAAAAGCTCCAATGGAGACATAGAGACCCGATATGTCGTTACGCTGCCGATTCGGATCGGAGAGAAAAACATTGAGGCGGAATTTACACTCTCAGACAGGACACGCATGAATTACCGCGTCCTTCTAGGTCGCTCTACTATTAGTCAGCTAGGATACATTGATTGCGGTGAAGTCTTTCTGCAAAAAAAGAAACATAAAGCTTCTGAAAACTCTCTTTAACAATCAAAACGGAACATTGTTATGATTAGCAGAAACTCCTTTATTCTCACCACGCTGGTCACCACATTGTGCGCGATAGCTATAGGCTTAATCTCTTATAAGGTGTTTGCCCTAAAGCTTCCGGTAAAGCCTGGAGAGCGCCAAAAGGAAATCCTGGTAGAAGCGAGGATAAGTTATGAGGCCTCCAATGAGCCTGTTAAGATAAAGCTCTCTCTTCCGTCCCATTTACAAGACCAAGTGATCCTCGCAGAATCCGCTTCTGTTGGATATGGGTTCCGTCATAATAGAGGTTTTCAGTTTTGGAACGCTCAATGGGCAGCGCAGGCAAAAATTGGCCATGAACGGCTCTACTACAGACTTAAGCTTCCGGAAGGTGCCGCTCTAGAGAAGACCTTTCCCGTGAAGGACGTAGCAGAATTTGTCCCACTTATTCGCCCAAACTATCGCGCCGACAGCTCCCTTTATGACGCCGCTACTATTCTCTATGCGCACTGTGCAGAAAGAAGTGCGGACTTAAGAGGGCTTGTAGATGAATTGATACGAGACAGTATTTCTGAGTCACCTAGCCAAGAACTAGTCATCTTGAAGAGGCACTATCAAAAACAACATGGTGAAGATTGGCCCATTCACCTCTATCAAGAAATTCTCGCGCTAGATGAAGTCCCTACCAGAATTGGTGTAGGGCTTGTTTTCGATCCTGATGCGGAAGTCCAAGTAGCGAAACAAATCCGAATCATCGAATATCTGGATAATGATACTTGGCGAACGATAAACCCCTACTCTTCTTTTTATTCAGATGCTCAAGAGGCTCTTCTTGTGTGGCGCAGAAATGGCGAAAAAGTCGTTTCTATAAAAGGCGGAGACACACCCAAGGTTACATTCACAATTGAAGTAGAGAGAAGCCCCGCCGTTGAAGGCTTTGAAAAACACTCCTTTTGGTTCTCTACCTTAGCGAGCCTTCCCCTCTCTGAACGTGCCGTCTTTAACTACATTACACTCATTCCGCTGGGGATCGTCATTGTCATCTTTTTCCGAAACGTCATCGGGGTATCCAGCCTTGGGACATTCATGCCTGTTCTTCTCGCGCTCGCCTTTCTAGAAATGCAAGCGCTCTCTGGACTCATTGCCTTTCTCTCCATCCTTGGGTTAGGACTCTTTTTCCGCTCCCGCCTCACTAGTCTGAATCTTCTCATTATTCCGCGAGTCGGGGCATGTGTTATCATTGTTACTCTCCTCATGATCCTTGCCTCTGTGATGAGTTACCAGTTCGGTTTTTCGGAAGGACTTAGAATTACTGTTTTCCCGATGATCGTCCTCGCCTGGACGATTGAGCGTGTTTCCATTCTATGGGAAGAAGAAGGAACTAAGATTGCTCTTAAGCAGATAGGAGGAAGTATTATCATCTCCCTCGCTGCCTACATTACAATGCGTCAGGAGCTCATTAAATTTTGGCTCTTCTACTATCCTGAAACTCTTCTGATCTTACTTTCCATTACCCTCTTTATTGGGCGTTACTTCGGATACCGCCTCTTAGAGCTCTTCCGCTTTTCTAAACTGACTGAGTAGATTCCCCTCCATATGAAACTACCCTTTACGACTCCTAGAAAATTAAAAGAAGCTGGCATCCTCGGCATGAATCAGAGGAATGCGGGGCTTATTATGGATAAGAATCCACGCTCTGGTTACCGTCTCGTAGATAATAAAATTAAGACTAAGGAAGCGGCAGAAAATGCAGGGCTACCCATACCTCCCACCTATGGTATCATAAGAATGATCCAGCAAACGCGGGAAACTGTTATCAGAGAAATTTTAAAGGATCGAACTTCCTTTGTCATCAAGCCCGCAAGCGGGGCTGGCGGAAAAGGTGTTCTAGTCATTAAAGGACGTAGACACGACACTTTTTTCCGCCCTAGCGGGAAGGCTGTCAGCTTTACCGACATTCGAACACACCTCATCCAGACCATCGGGGGTGTTTATAGTCTAGGAGGAAGACGCGATCACGCCTTGATCGAATACCGTGTAGAAAGTGACCCAGCCTTTAACAAGCTTAGCCACCAAGGTGCACCCGACCTTCGAGTGATTGCCTGTGATGGAAAAATCGTGCTTGCGATGGTGAGAAGTGCGACAAGTGAGTCTGACGGAAAAGCAAACCTCCACCAAGGCGGTATAGGTATTGGACTAGACCTGATTACAGGTAAAACCACTCACGCTTATCATAATAAAAATTACATTACCACCCATCCTGATACAGATGAAAAGCTAGTCGGAACCCTCGTTCCAAAGTGGGAAGAGTGTAAGGCGCTTGCCCTGAAGGCAGCAGCTATTACTGAACTTGGGTATATCGGCATAGATATAATGATCGACAATGACCTAGGCCCAGTGCTTATCGAGATCAACGCCCGCCCTGGCTTAGCGATCCAACTCGCCAACAGACAAGGCATCTTACCTCTTTTAGACTAAGCCGTCAATTGGTTGACATTGGGCACACCATGCTGTCGTTCTTGTAGCGATCGTGTCTCGCTCCAGTAGTGATTTACATTTTGGGCAAACTCCACCCTTCTTCCACCTGTGCTGAAAAAGCCATGATTTAGGGGGGACTTCATCGACGTAGCCACCAGCTTTAAATCCAAGATCTTCCATTGGTTTCCCTTTCGCTAGGTTCTTATCAGACACGTATTTGATCGCTGCCTTACAAACAAATTTTGTGTGCTCATAAAGAGATTCGGGAGAGGTCTTACTGAGCGGAGTAACAGGATGAACACCCATACGCCAACAGATTTCGTCAGCCATCCAATTTCCTACCCCTGGAAATAGTTCTTGGGCGAGTAATGCTCCTTTAAGAACTTTATTCGGTCTATTCTCTACCATCCTTTTGACTAATGACTTGTTGAATTTTGGAGAGATTGGATCTGGGGGCAAATTCTCCCAAACCTTTTCTTCATGCAGCTCCACCTTTCCAAACATGCGGTAGTCATTAAGAACGAGTGAGCATGATTCCATCCTTAGAATAAGGTGATCATGTTTCTGTGAAGTATAATTTTTCTCAGCGAGGTATACCTTTCCAGACATTCCAAGATGCACCTCTAAATACCATTGATCGTCAAAGGTGAAGAACATGCGCTTTCCATGACGCGCACTCCCCGTGATCCGCGTATTCTCTAAAATACTTAATGCGCGCGCAGGTGTCGATCGAAAGATCCTAGCCGCTGGATGACTATGAACCTCTTCCACCTTTTGCCCCTCTGCACCGTTCCATATCCTTCTAGCTAATTCTACTTCTGCGAGCTCTGGCATAACATAACATTTATTTCACTCTTCTGAAAATGCACGTAATTTATAAAAATTTCCATTGGCTAGATTGCGTCCTTTTGTTAATCATCCTCCCATCATGAAAAAGAACCTCTTTCTGCTTGTCCTTACCTTATTTTTATTGGGGTGTGGCTCAAGCTCAGTTACTAGCATACAACCTTCCTTAAACTTAAAAAGCAGAGCCTCTATGGCAAAAGCAATCCTCGCGGCACCTGAGAAGTATAAGCTCGCTAATTACCATCTCAGCGGGGTTAGTGACAATGCCACTGCCTTAAAAAATGTTCAAGCAACTGCTGCTGGATATGCCGCTAAGAGAAGCTCCTACGCTAGAGCACCAGGAGGATATTGCTATCTACAAGAGAACATGCTGAGAGGAATGATTAAGCTCGCTAAGCAAGGATACACCATTGCGATTTCTGAAATCGCGGGTGGAGGACACAGTAGCACATCCCGACACTATTTAGGCGTAGCTTATGATGTGACGCATATTAACGGCGTAAAAGTAAGTTGGAATAATCCTTATTTCAGAGCGTATATGGCAAAGGCTCGCGCTCTTGGAGCCACAGAAGTTTTGGGGCCTGGAGATAGAAACCACTCCGGTCACCTTCACATCGCTTGGCCGCGCACAGACGGGCGCTAAATACAGCTTACCTGCTCCTATTATATACTAAATAGGCTACAGGAACCAATAGAGAGTTTAAGTTAATCTCCAGTCTTCAGTACTTTAATGAAGGCTTCCTGCGGAATGTTTACTTTCCCGAACATTTTCATCTTTTGCTTCCCTTTTTTTTGCTTTTCGAGCAGTTTTCTCTTTCGGGAAATATCACCACCATAACACTTAGCGGTCACGTTCTTACTCATTGCTGAGATAGATTCACGAGCCACAATTTTTCCTCCTATTGTGGCTTGAATCGCAACGACAAACATTTGATTGGGAATTACTTCTTTTAGCTTCTTAGCTAGCTCTCGCCCGTAATGCTCCGCCTTTTCACGGTGCACAATAGTAGAGAAAGCTTCCACTGGCTCAGCGGCGATCATCATATCCATTTTCACCATGTTTGCAGCTCTATATCCCGAATGCTCATAATCCATAGAACCGTAGCCCTTCGTAGATGACTTTAGGCGATCATTAAAGTCTACCAGAATTTCCGAAAGCGGGACTACCCCTGTTAGTAATACGCGGTCTCCATCAATCGTTTCGGTATTTTCTAACTCCCCACGTTTCTCCATGAGAAGCTGCATGATATCCCCGATGTAATCTCCAGGAACCATGATATAAACACGCACCATGGGCTCTCGTATTTCCTCGATGAAGGATGGGTCTGGGAAGTAGGACGGATTATCGATAATGACCTCTGACCCATCTTTCTTGGTTACTTCATAAATCACAGAAGGGTACGTAGAAATCACGTCCATATCAAATTCTCTGCGCAGCCTCTCTTGAATAATCTCCATATGAAGAAGCCCTAGGAAACCACAGCGAAAACCAAATCCTAGAGCAGTGGATGACTCTGTAGAAAAAGAAAATGCAGCATCATTAATCTGCAGTTTTCCCATCGCTGTTTTTAGCGCTTCATAATCTGTAGATTCTACGGGGTAAATTCCAGAAAATACCATTGGCTTGATTTCCTTAAAGCCGGGAAGAGGATCTTTACATGGGTGCTTATGATTTGTAATCGTATCTCCAATTTTCACCTCAGAGGCGGACTTCATATTCGCGATGAGATACCCCACGTCACCTGCCGTAAGTCCTTCTGTTTTAGTCATTTTAGGAGTGAAGCATCCCGTCTCTTTCACTTCATAGGTGGAATTAGTGGCAAAGAGCTTTATACGATCTCCCTTTTTCACCTGACCAGACATGACTCGAACATAAGAAATAACTCCTCTATACGCATCATAGACGGAATCAAAAACGGAAGCCCTAAATAACTTATCTTCCGCGTCTTTCGGTGCGGGCATCTTAGTGACGACCGCCTCTAAGATATCTTCAATACCTATTCCCGCTTTGGCTGAAGCAGGGATTGCTTCATCTCCTGGTATTGCAAGAAGATCTTCCAATTGCGCTCGGCATTTGTCCGTATCCGCCGCAGGAAGGTCTATCTTATTCAGCACAGGAACTATAGTAAGCTCTTGGCTCATCGCCAAGTTTACATTCGCCATTGTTTGCGCTTCCACTCCTTGGGCTGCATCCACAATAAGGATAGCACCCTCACAAGCAGCCAGTGATCGAGAGACCTCATAAGAGAAGTCTACGTGTCCAGGAGTATCTAGTAAATTAAGCTTGTAGGTTTTCCCATCTTTTGCGGGATAATACATCGTAACCGGATGTGACTTAATGGTTATACCCCTCTCCCTTTCAAGATCCATTGAGTCTAAATGCTGGGCTTGAGCTTCACGATCAGAAACAGTTTGCGTGAATTCTAAAAGTCGGTCTGAAAGCGTGGTTTTCCCATGATCAATATGGGCAATGATGGAAAAATTTCTCGTAAGCTCAATAGACATTTCGGATGTTGTAATAAGGATTTTAAGAGAATAAAGGTTTTTCTTGGTAAAGCAAAAGTAATAAAAAGGAGCGTTAAATTAAAGTAGTTACTGAAAGCTAGATTAGCCCAGATCTAGTGTACTTTACAATGATATGAATACGGTGTTCGACAGCCTATTTATTAAACCAAACCAGAGAAACTCCCTGTGTATTCCTGTCTACCGCAAAGCGTCCCCCATTCTGTTCTGCTATGTGCCGAAGGTAAGATTTAGCTCGCGGACCTATAACAGCCTGCCCACCAGATTGAGAACCCCAACCATGGATAACCTTTAGTCCAGAGTATCTGTAATAAAGAGCGTCATCAATTGCGCGGTCAAGCTTCTCTTTTGCTCGCTCCCACGTTTCTCCGTTGTGAGCGATGTCTACCTCTAGTGTCCCGTTTAAACTCTGTTTGATGGAAGCTGAGTTTATTGCGGCATGATCACATTTAGGGCAGGTCTCTACACCCATCGCTTTTATTGGAAATTCGCAATGTGGGCACTCATCCATCGCTTAATCATTGAGTAATTGCCATGATGGAGATGAATTCATATCTCTTTATATCGCTATCAGTCTTAAGCTTAAAAAGGCAAAATTCTTTCTTATCTAGAGACTTAGGGGTCACGGATAATATGAAAATTCGCTCCCCATTTTCAGTTTTCACACTAGACGGATT
Organism: uncultured Verrucomicrobiales bacterium; assembly: GCA_938008215.1. Lineage (GTDB taxonomy): Bacteria > Verrucomicrobiota > Verrucomicrobiia > Verrucomicrobiales > Akkermansiaceae > WTJZ01. The sequence goes on from CALLLS010000026.1 coordinate 21,186, forward strand.
CATCTCGAAATCAAAATTTGTGTTTGATTGCGTGATTGAGGAGATTTCAAAATCAAATTCGGGGGCAATTACTATTTTGTATTCTTTCGCTTCAGGCTCTTCTCCAACTCTCCACTTTTGATTTCGCGGCATCACGGTTAGTGCGACGGGAATACTAAGATCTACGGTTAGTTTTTGAGGTTCATTCTTCTTAAAGAATAAGGAGACAGTCTTTTTACTACTCCTATTTATTAATGAAACATCGAGAGTAAGATCCACTTGTCCTTTTTCACCATCTAGCCAGACCTTCTTATTTTCATTTAATTTAGCAGTAGCGCAGGAGCAATGTTCGTCAATTTTTGTAAGCTCCGTGTTTCCTGAAATGGTAAAAGGAAAGCTGAGCAGAGCTTCCTCTTTCCCAGGATCTACAAATACAGACTGAACCGTCTTCTCAAAGACAAACTCTGCGTATGAAGAGAGCGCGAAAAGGAAGAAAAGAAGTTTCCCCATCATATATGATTAGCTCTTATTCGCTTCTAGAATGAAAAGAAGCTTACCGCTTCTCCATGCCGGTCCAGTAATAAAAAACGGTTCATCATAAGAAATCTTAGGCGTATCCGTGGTGAACACTTTTTTATTATCCTGCCAGAAGTGAACGGTAAAAGCTATGTCCTTTGAGGACACTGATTTCGGTTCAAAACTGAGCATCATTTTTTCTGAACCTTTTATAGGCTGTAACCATCCTTGATAAGAGCGAAAAATGGATGCAGAGCTTGATCCTATGTTGTAATACTTTTTATAGTCTAACTTGCATTGGTTTTTAATAACCTTCAGTAACTTACCTTTTACCTCTTCAGATTTCTCTGAATTATCTGTAGCGTAGATTAAGGTGCTTTTTATTTCACCAATAATCTGAGCACCAGGGTCATTATTATTTGAAGCATTAAGCTGTAAGGGTTCTTGAGAGTAGCTAAGCATGCTTAAAAAGCTGAGTAGCATTATTGGAAAGTAAGCTTTCATGTAAAAAAGTATAGGTCGGTTAGTAAGTTATCTCGTTGTTATAGACCTTATTGGGTTTGACCTTTATAGGCGTATTAACGTTTGCGAGGTTAAAGAGATCTATGTTATCTGGAATGGCCTCTAAACCATCAATTACGATCACATTCCTTACGCTATCATTTAGAAAACCAGCAGACAGACTTGGGTCCGCACTGTAGACAACTGGATAATAATTCTCCGAGTTGTATTGGACTCCGTTATCAGCCATTGCAGACGATGACTTTTTATTGAAAACATTACTTAATAATAACCCTAAAAGAAAACACGCCGCCATTCCTGCGATTATTTTCATCCATGGAAACTGAATAATTTTTTCGCTTCTGTGATTTATGTCTTCGGATTCGAGAACCTTTTCTTGGAGAATGGAGAGCTCTGCTTCTTGTAATTCTTCACGCTTAATTCTATTTGCGAGGCTAGATGCAAAAAGCTCAGGGCTTGGCACGTCTTGATTAGCAGGGAATTCATTGCGGAGTTCCGCTCTTATCTCCGCGAACTCTTTAGGGTTTAAGATTAAATCTGGCTCTTCTGCATGAATATCCTTGAGCTGGTTTATCTCCTCCTCTGTCATAGTGTCACCATCCATCCAGCGGACGATGAGAGCTTCTGTATGCTTATCTTTCATTCTGTAAAAGGGTTTGGAGTTTCTTACGGGCGTAGAAAAGGCGGCTCATGACTGTCCCTAATGAACTCTCCATAATTTCAGCTATTTCTTTATAATCATATCCCTCTATTTCTCGAAGGGTGATCACTTGACGGTGTTCAGGAGAAATTTTAGCCATTGCATCCTTAATTTTTAAGGCCAGCTCAGAATTTTCCATCGCTTTATCTGGTGAAACTGATTCACGAGGAGTCGTTCTCGCACTTGGCTCAACGGTAGCATCCGTTAAAATAGCGTCATCAAAATCGCCAGCGGAACTGATTTTCTTTTTACGCATCCAATCGTAAACAGCATTATGTGCGATGCGGTATAGCCAAGTCGAAAACTTGGCTCTTGATTCAAATTTAGGCAGAGCCTTCCACGCCTTTATGAAGACCTCTTGAGTGAGGTCCCACGCATCAGCTTGGTTATAGAGCATATTTTGAATCATAGCGAAAATTTTCCCTCGATGGATTTCAACAAGCTTATCGTATGCCTCCATATCACCGTTTTGTGCGGTTTTGACAAGGATGACTTCCTCTTGGTCTGTTGCTTCTATCGAGACGGTTTTACTTTTAGAGAGAGTTTCACTTGCTAGCACATCATCTGCACCATCAAGTTCATCGCTCTCGTTTAATTTTGACGTATCTGCCTCGCTCATATTCAAAGTGACTGGTAAAAAATGTAAATTGGTCTCATAACGTTCCCATATCATTCACACATGTCTGTAGACTCTTATGAAAAGGAAAACGTTTCTTCAATCTCATAAAGATACAATATGGCTCTCACTACACGACATTTTTTAGAATTTGTTCAACGCACTGTTATTCCCAAGGGTCTTAAAGCATTACTATTCCTTATATCTTAAAATCTATTCCGTGATCTTAAAGAGAAATCACTCTTGTATAAGGTGAGATAAACGCTCTATCTTAAGCGCTTTTCCTGTTTTCATATCAATATCAATAAAGGCTCCACATAGCCTCACAGGTCCCTTTGCTATAGGCAGACGCGTTGGCATACAATTAAGGAAACGCCAGAGCACAGACTCTACGTCTCTTCCTATAACAGAGTTATCAGGACCACACATACCTGCATCTGCCAAGTGTGCTGTACCGCCTGGGAAAATTCTTTCATCGGCGGTTTGTATATGGGTATGAGTACCTACTACCGCAGAAGCTATACCGTCCATAGCACGAGAAAAAGCCACCTTTTCACTCGTCGCCTCCGCATGAAAATCACAAAAAATAGCCATCACTCCCTCTTCTTCTCTTATTCGTTTCGCCTCTTTTGGTCCATGATGGAATGGGTTTTGCGCAGCAGGCTGCATGAAGGTGCGTCCTTGAAGCTGCATTACCGCCACTTTTCCCTTGGGAGTTTCTAAAATAACAGAGCCAGAACCAGGGGAGCTTTTCTCATAATTGTACGGACGCAGAACACGCGGCTCATCAGGAAGGAATTCAGCTAAATCTCTTTGATCCCAGACATGATCTCCTGTGGTAATCACATTCGCTCCCGCCCTCATTAAATCGATAGCATGCTTAGGGTGTATCCCCTTACCTGCCGCCACATTTTCCCCATTTACCACGATAAAGTCTAATCCCCGCTCTTTTTTAATCTTAGGTAAAAAATCAATGACGGCATCACGCCCTGGCGTTCCCACAATATCACCGAGAAATAGAAGATGGAGAGTGTCTGACATATTCTGCTTTCAGTAACTTACCAGCAGATGAAGGCATAGGGATTTTTCACTTTATTTTCCAATCACTACTTCACAATTGAGCAACACATCTTCAAATGGGTAATCTTGAAACACTCCAAAATCTTCATGCTTTGTTGTTAACCTTTCCTTCGTAGTCGCAGGGCTGGTCTGACCACAGAGAAATTTTGCCATTTGTCGGGGTGCTCTGAGTGAAGAATGACTTTCCTTGTGAAGACCTCTAATGAGTTGGAGTTCTTGAGTCGCTAGCTCTTTAGCATTTTTAGCCGCAAGGTTCAGTTTCTGCGTTCTCTCACTAAGGCAACTTGAGCATTTACCACATGGTTCAGACTCTTCTCCAAAGTAGCTTAAAATCTTACCCTCTATACAATCAGGACTTTCGATAAGGTCTATGATTTGATCTAGCCTTCCTAACTCCATTTCTTCCCAGTGGGCAAAATGTTGTTCTATCTCCTCAGTCACCTTTTTCTTTGACGTCTCCAGCCCCTGCTCTGCCGCTTGATAGAGCATTAGATACTGACTAGGTTTTAAAGCTATGTCCCCATGTGTTTCTAGCCATTGTAAAGATTGGGAGACTTTCCCCGCGTCCTCATTCATCGCCGTCGCCACTTCTTCTACTATACACTTATACTTATTAGGATTTCGAGAATTCTTCTTACAGGAAAGAAAGAGTGTTTTGAGAAACACTTGCCTCTCGTCAGAATGTCCAGCGAAAATCTGATCCATCTTCCTCAGTAGAGTGATATCATACGTTCCATGTCTCCACCCTGTGGATTTTACATAGCCGCCCAACTCTAACCAAACGAGTATGGTTTGTATAACTTCCGTCTTAATATCAAATGAGATTGAGAGATTATAGCGATTTAATGCTACTACTTCAGGTGAAGATAAACACGCGTATACAAGAGACTCGATCGCACTTTGGCTGGGTCTTTTTGTATAGATGAAGTTCTCTAAAGTTCTTAAATCGCTTTCGCAGGCGAGGAGGTGGCATTCTGAAGGTTTTCCATCTCGCCCTGCCCTGCCCGTCTCTTGGACGTAATTCTCAAATGACTTGGGAAGGTTATAGTGATACACATAGCGTATATTTGCTTTATCAATCCCCATTCCGAAGGCTATGGTAGCGACAATAATATCGCTCCCTCCACTCATAAATTCTTCTTGGATCTCAGCTCTCTTTTCCGAACTCATCCCAGCGTGGTAGCTCCTCACTTTTAGACTAGAGCTTTTTTTAATATATGTTGTGAGATGCTCCGTGGTCATCTGCCGTGTAACGTAAATGATCGTTGATTGCCCCTCATGAGTAAGAAGCTTTTTCAGCAAAGCCTCATCTCTATCTTCCTCCTTCACCTGAGAAATGTGGAGGCTCAGATTGGGACGTTTAAATCCTGTTTGGATGAAGTTCTCTTTCTTAATCTGAAAGCTCTTACAAATATCCTCACTGACTTTGGGGGTCGCCGTCGCTGTTAATGCTAATTTTAACGTAATCCCTAATGACTGCGCGGCTTGTGCAATTTTCAAGTAATCAGGACGGAAAGCATGCCCCCATTCAGAAATACAGTGTGCCTCATCTATCGCAAGCAATGAAATGTTCGTCTTCTTCAAGCGATTTAGAAAGCTAGGGTTAGTGAAGCGTTCGGGAGCGACGAAGAGAACCTTTAAAACTCCGTTCTTCATTAAGTCAAACACCTCAAATACCTCTTCGGAAGTTAAGGTTGAATCTAAATTACGCGCCTGTATTCCCAGCCTCTGTAACCCTTCCACTTGATCCTTCATCAGTGCAATTAGTGGCGAAACCACTAAGGTCAACCCTGGGAGCATAATCGCGGGAAGCTGATAACAAAGACTCTTTCCTGAGCCTGTAGGAAAAACAGCGAGAGATGACTTACCCTCTATAATCCGAGTAATAACCTCCTCTTGCCCTGCCCTAAAAGTGGAAAAACCAAAGGTGGATTCTAGTGTGGAGTGAATGTCTAACATAGATGGAGCTCTGAGGTTCTCACCTGCAAAAATGATTAACGGGCTTAGATAGCCCGCGGCTCATTAAGAAAGAGCTTTCATCACCAGCTGAGAAAGCATTTTCCCATCTGCACGCCCTTCAGCTTTTTCCTGCACCGCCTTCATAACTTTCCCCATATCTGCCTTTGAGGATGCGCCTGTTTCAGAAATAGCCTCTGCGACAATCTTGGAAACCTCATCTTCTGCGAGAGGAGTGGGAAGATACTTTTCTAATATAACGACCTCCGCCTTCTCAATATCCGCAAGTTCAGCGCGTCCTGCGTCTTCAAACTGCGTAATCGAATCATGACGTTGTTTAATCTGCTTACGGATTACGGCTAAAGATTCAGCCTCATCTAGCTCTGCGTCAGCACCTCCTTTCTCGATAGCAGCGTTTTTAATCGCTGATTTGAGAGCACGTAAAACGGTTAAGGAAGCGGAATCCTTAGCTTTCATGGCTGTCTTTATATCGTCCATGAGGGTTGTAGAGAAATCTGACATAGTCATGTAGTTCAATCAAGTTTCACCCAGGATGCAAACGCCAATCAAAGTTTTTTATTTGAGCTGGACCCTCCTAATAAGAGTTGTCCAGATACTAAAAAGAGCAGAATACGTAATTCTCTATTTAAAACCTTACCGTAAAGCCACTAAAAGCACCGAAGTCTTCCGCCGCATCATTCAGACCAAACTGTGCACCTACATCTAAGACGAGATCATCATTGACGGCATAGGTCACTCCGCCTGCTAGAGACGCTCGATAATCTCCTTCTGAGACCACACCAATATACTCGAGATAGTTCCCAATTCGATCCGTGAGATCAAAACCAAGCACCGCAGTATGTAAGAACTCCAAATCATGACCTTGCGTGGCGTCATCATAAACGACATCCAACTCTGCCATTAAACCAAGCCTCACCCGATCTGAAAGCTGCGTAGAAAACGGAATGATTAATCCCCCTTCCCACTCTCCGTTACTTAGTTCTGTATTCGTTGGGATTTTGACATAGGGAAAAAGAGCGAGCGCGGAATCGCCACTATCATTGCCCCACACGTTATACTTTAAGCGAACCTGCATATCACTGAATCCCTCTGCAGCACCGCCAGCGTCTAAATCTTCTCGGCTGTATGAATCAAAAACAAACTGGATATCCGTGTTGTTGGTAAGTCCGATTTTAAAATTCGTAGCCATGTACGTGTATGCCTCATCCCCATTATTCCGTCTAAAATCAAAGACACTGATCTCGAAGGCATAATGTCCAGCATCCACTGTAAGAGCGCTTTCAGTTACATCAGGGCGATCTGGTGAAAGCTCACGCATCGCCTCTCTAGGCGTAGGGTTAAAAAGGTGATATTGGCCTTGATCATTTGAAAGAGAAGAAGTCTCAGGAGAGTTCGCAATGATGAACTCCCCTCCAGCGCTAGCCAAAAGGCTCGATGCCATAAGTGAGGAGGCTCCTAGAAGTATGTTTCGGTAATTAATCATTTTGAGTGTCTATTTTTGTAGCTTAAGCTACTATGAAAATATTTATCACTCTGTAATTATAGTTCTTTTATGGAATCCACCTCACATAACCGCGCACCCATTCACGAACGCGTTCGTAGGCAACATGCCTCTGAGGTGTCTCAAGATTATGTTGAAGCGATTCACGAAATTGAGTCCGCAGGAGTCGCGATCAAAGTAACAAGCTTACAACACATTTTCGGGGTTTCTCATGTCACTGTCATTCGGCAGCTTAAGAGACTACAAGAGCAAGGGCTCATTACGGAAGCACGCTCCAAGAAAATTTGCCTAACCAAGGAAGGTAAAGAAATGGCGATAAAGGCGGCAGCCAAGCACGCCCTCCTAAAAAACTTCTTTATGGAGCTAGGCGTAACGGAGGCACAGGCGGATGCCGATGCAGAAGGCGCAGAGCACCACTTAAGTGAAGAAACTTGCCATTCTATTCAGACCTTTCTGGACACAAGGAAATAGACGCTTAGATTCATCAATATTATGGGACAACGCATATACCTATTCATTATCGGGCTAGGGCTTTCGCTTATTGGCGGGTTCTTCATGTGGCTGATGGTAAGAAGTTATATCAATGCCCGAAAAACGCGCACCTGGGATGAAGTGCCCGCTATGGTTTTACAGGCAGGAGTGCAGGAGAGAAAGATCGGAGAGCATGTCCCTACGGACTACTCTGCGACGGTGCTCTTCGGATACGAGTATGGAGGTCGGCGTCTTACATCAGAACTCATTACACCGCGTGGCACAAAGTGGGCTAAGGATAGAGAAAAAGCAGAGACTCAGTTATTAGGAATAGAAGTAGGTGAGGCCACATCCTGCTGGGTTAACCCTGACCATATGGAAAACGCCATCCTTAAACATGATACAAAAGCAGCGGGTTACTCCATTTGGTTTCCCTCACTTATTTTCATAGGTGGATTAGGAGTTATGACTGGCTCTATTAAAAAAAGACGCCTCAGTTGAAGCGTCTCTTATTCTATTGGGAGTTTTTTTACTACCGTAGACTTACCAACCAGAAGGGGTCACCCCTTAGGTGTAGCTATTAAATTTAACTTTAGTACTACTTCATCTCTAATAAGGTCATCTGGTTTTCCTTTAAAGACGATGCCCCAGTCTTTACGGTTAATATCGAATTCAGAGGTCAATGTAATGGATTCAGCTGTTTCTAATACGGAAGCTGGGAAAGTAATGTTTTTCGTAACGTCAAGCATCGTAAGGTTTCCTGAAACATTATATGTATCTGTGCCTGTTTCCTCAAAACCAGTGACGACAAAATTTGATTTTGGGAATTTGGAGACATTAAAGAAGTCTTCGTTTTTAAGGTGAGCTGTAAGCTTCTCATTGTCAGAAACGGTGCTATCCATGTCTATAGTGAAATTCCCGCTGACTGGAGTGCCGTCAAGCACCTTGAATCCTCCTGTAAAGCTCTTAAACTCTCCAGAATGTGAGCCTGTCACCTTTGAGCCAATGAAGGATATCGTGGATTCAGGTGTGAATCTATAGGCACGAGCTTCAATAGCGGCTTCAGCTGCTTCTTGAGGTTCATTAACTTCTGCGTCTGCAGTGCTATCAGCGGGATTATCACAAGAAACGAAGAAGAGTGATAATGTGGCAATACTTGATATTAAGGTATATTTCATAATTTGACTCCTTGATTTATAATCAAGGACACGCAAGTTGGAAGAAAAATTCTTGCTCACCAATAAATAGTGGCTAGATAATTATCACTTAACTTAATGTGATCCTTTTATTAAGAAAATCATATGACTTATAGTTTATATTTTTGCATAGCTCCTAGGTCTCTTTTTTTTCCTCATTGTTTTTTTACTAAAAAAATATGTTGGTATAATATTTTTATAGTATAACGGGTGGCATGAAATTTGATCAGATAGAATATTTTCTTAGGGTAGCTGAGGAGGGAAGCCTCAGCGAGGGAGCTACAGCCTTAGGAATAAAACAATCTGAGGTAAAAGAGGCTATTAAGGAGCTCGAAAAAGAGTGGGGATGGAAGCTTTTTGATACTCAGAATTATGAATTACAGCTTACCGAGGAAGGAGTAGTTTCTTATCGGGAGATGAAAACAGTACAGCTAACATATAAAGAAGGTCTTAAAATAATGCATGAAGAAAATGCAAATGAAGAGCTACGCATTGGTTATACACCTTCTATTGCAACGGTAGTATTAAAAAAGGCAATAGACCATTATAGTAATAAAAATCCCAATATTAAAATTAAACTACAATCTCTATCTACTAATGAAATGAGAGCAGGTATTGACGAAGGTAAACTGGATGTAATTCTAGGAATGGAATTTAACAGTGAGGGTATTCAATGGGAGACCCTAGATAAGCGGGCTCAGAATGTTTTCATAAATAAAGATCACTCCTTTAATAATATTAAAGAGCTCTCACCTGAGGACCTTAACCAGCAAAGGTTACTGATGCTTACGCGGAGTGAAAACCCACAATATTGGAACACTATTTTAGACTTCTTCTCTAAAAAAGAAATCAATGCTAAGGTTGCTGGTGAGTTTGACGGAGTAGGAAACTTAATCGAAGCACTTAAAGCGGGATTAGGAGTAGCTATTCTACCTACTACTATAACTTTGGAAGCTGAGAGGAACTTAGTTTCTAAGTCCTTAAAGGGAGGGATCCCTGCCATAAAAATAGGTATTGGGTATAAAAACAAAGGTCAGACCGCTCAACATGTAAATGAATTCATCCAGTCTAGTATAGAAACGGCTAAAATTCCTATTAGCGATTATAAGGTGGAAAAAGAACCAGAAGAGGTTAAATTTTAACTGTATGGATTCTAGGTATTTTCGTAATAGGTGTAGCCGTTAAGAGTGGCTCTGAAAGTGTCCATTAAATCACGCCGTTCTTTGGCTGTTATTTTAGAATTTTGCACTGCTTTTTCTGCGGTAGTAAGGAACTGTTTCTCAATAGTTTTAGGGTCATATTCTACATAGCTGAGAACATCCGCGACGGTATCTCCTTCCACTTCATTAGTATACACCACTTCTCCATTTTCAATCCCCACGGAAACTACATGCGGGTCACCTAAGAGATTATGTAAATCTCCAAGGGTCTCCTGATACGCCCCCACAAGAAAAGCTCCAATTAGGTAATTCTCTAGTGGAGCACGTTTATGCACAGAAAGATGCTTTTTAACCCCTTTTACATCAATAAATTGATCTACCTTACCGTCACAATCGCAGGTTATATCAGCGAGAATAGCCTTTTCAGTGGGCTCCTCACCCAACCTTTGAAGTGGCATAATCGGAAAGAGCTGATTGATTGCCCAATGATCTGGAAGAGACTGAAAGACACTGAAATTAGCATAGTAAAAGCTAATGAGATTTTCTTCTAAAGAAGCTAAAGCTTCAGGAACTTCCTTTAGCTGATGTAGATTTTCTGCAATTTTAGTAATCGTATACCAATAGATCTTCTCTCCATGGGCACGAGCGCGTAGAGAGATCACCCCGCTGTTAAAGAGAGCACGGATTTGGTCTCTATAAAATAAAGTATCATTATAGCATTCTTGGAGTGTATGGGCATTAACTGACGAGATGCGTTCTTGGATTTCCCAAAGGCTCTTCAACATTTCATGGTCATCCTCTTCTGGTGCTTCTGGCTTATTTCGCTCCGCAAAGCTCGTAACATCCAAAATATTAAAAGTAAGAACTGAGTAGTGAGCAACTACGGCCCTTCCCGATTCTGTAACCAGAGTTGGGTGAGGAATACTTGCAGAGTCACATGCGTTTTGGACTATCTCCACAAGGTCTGTGGCGTATTCATTAAGTCCGTAATTGCAGCTAGAAATATAATCCGTGTGTGACCCGTCATAATCAATAGCTAGTCCTCCTCCTAGATCTAGAATACCCATAGGCGCTCCTTCTTGCACGAGATTTACATAAACGCGCACAGCCTCTAAACACGCTTCACGGATAACACGGATATTTGGTAACTGTGATCCTTGATGGTAATGAAAGAGATTAAGATATTGAAGCGCATCACGCTCTTTTAAACGATCAACGGCATCGATCAACTGTGTCGCATTTAAACCAAATGTAGAACGATCTCCACCTGATTCCGCCCAATATCCTTCTGACTTAGCTGAGAGGCGAAAGCGCACTCCTAGAGAGGGCTTAATATTTAAAGCTTCTGCACGATCAAGAATTGCATCTACCTCTCCTGGCATTTCTACGACAAGAATGATGTTAATCCCTGTTTTAGAGGCTTTTAAGGCGAGATCGATAAATTCCTGATCTTTATACCCATTACAAATCAGGAGCGCTTCTGGGTCTTTAATGTGTGCAAGGGCAACAAGGAGTTCAGGCTTAGATCCTGCTTCTAATCCATAATGATACTTTTCTCCAAAGTCGCATATTTCCTGAATAACCTGCTGTTGCTGGTTCACCTTTATAGGATAAACCCCACGATAACTTCCTTGGTATGAAGAAGTCCCCATCGCATGAATAAAGGCTTGATTAAGAGAATCTATCCTTCGAGTTAACAAGTCTCTAAATCGAATAAGAAGCGGGACTGGACGGCCGCGTTCATCTTGGTCTTTGACGATCTTTGAGAGCGATACTGGAATAGTTTCTCCTGCTTCATCCATGAGATTTACGACGACTTCGCCATCATCGTTAATATTAAAGTAATCTAAGCCCCATTGCTGAACAGAGTAGAGCTCTTTAGATTTATCAATAGACCAAGACATTGCCGCAAATATCTCTCTAAATGGCGCTATGACGCAACGCAATTTTTGAGAATTTTACTCTAAGAGTTCCTTTGTAGCACTAGAGACTTTATGGAAGGAAGCATCTGAAATTATAGGAGTGTATTTACCGCTTAAAGTAACATCCTCTAATTCCACCCAGCTGCGGCATCCCCCAAGACGTTTCGTATATTCAATCTCAATCGGCTTCTCTAGTTTATAGGCCCTTAGCAACGCGAGATGAATTTTACCCGAAGCCATCCCCTTGCCTTCCCAGTTAAAGCGTTCTTGAATACAGGCCTCCGTCCATTGGTGAAATGGCGCCAGAGCCTTCACTTGCTCCCAGTCTGTCAACTCATAGGTCTCTTCCACTTTACAGAATGTATCGAAATGAACCGCGTCTCCGCTTTCCCATTCTTTTCCTGGAGTAAAAGCGCCATCTTTTTTTACATGATCACCCTGAGCGTGAAAGCGCGTTGGAAAGAGAAGGAACTCTCTTACGCTTCCAAAGGAAAATCCATCTTTCCCTTCATGTATCCCGCCTTTTCTTAAAATGAGAGACTGTGTCCCTTTATTTAGAGCTTCGCAGATAATCTGCCATTCTTTAAAACAATGCATTATTCGTTAGGTGGTGAAGGTTATAGAATTGATAGCGAGAAAGTGATTACCCCATTTCATAAACGAAGAACAGAAATTTTGCTTTTAAAAAGAGAGGATAAGAAGTGTATTTCTCTTTATGAAGAAGGTTAAAGTCATTGTTACCTTAATAGCAACCATCTCCGTCCTCTGCTTATGGATCATGGGAATTTGGGCATTAAACCTAAAAGACTTTCAGGCTCCAGAAATGATGATCTTTCTTGGGCGTTTCCATCCTCTCATCCTTCACATGCCGATCGGTCTTACGGTATTAGCACTACTTTTAGATTTAGGGCGAACTCTTCCTAAAAAGTGGTCATTAATCACCCCCAATACTACCGCGTTGTATGGTCTAATCGTACTTACGACTCTAGGGACAGTTCTGCACGGCATCTTGCTCTATGCGGGAGAGGGATATGAAAGCTCGGAACTTGCATCTCACCACCTCATACGAGGATGCATTTACTTAACGATTGTCGCTGCTATCTTCATCATTAAATTATGGTTTAATACTGCTCAAATTCGTTTTACTGATGTAACCATGGGGATTATTGCCATGATAGCACTCTCTATCTCCGCTCACGATGGTGCCTCCCTCACCCATGGGGAAAATTATCTTTCACAATACGCCCCGCCCCCCCTAAAGCCTCTCTTAGAGCCCGAATATAAAAAGCCTCCACCGTCCGTAAAAGTACTCTCTATACGAGATGAAAACATCTACTTAGGAGTTATTCAGCCTATTTTCGATCGCACCTGCGTGGAATGCCATAGTGAATCCAAGAAGAAAGGAAAGCTCAGTATGGACTCTTATGCAGAGCTCATGAAAGGTGGAGCGGGCGGAGATATCCTTACTCCTTACGACATTGAAAATTCCTATTTCTTAGAGCTTATTCATTTACCTATAGACGACGAAGATCATATGCCTCCAGAAGGAAAAAAGCAGCCTACAAAAGAAGAAATCGCAATCTTAGAATGGTGGGTTGGAATAGGTTCTCCAGCAGATGGAACGCTCGCATCTCACAATCCGCCTGAAGACTTAGAAAGCGATAGGGAATGAGAATGACAGCCGTTCATTTCCTCTTTATAGCTAAGAAATCGCAGCATTCGCTTTATTTTTAAGCACACTAGACTCTAAGCGATTCCTTAGGTAAGCCCTAAGTATGTTATCAATACTGTCCCGTGTCTAACGGATTTTTAAAAGGTTGACTATTTTTATAAAAAAAAGTTATATATTTTGTTATATGAAAAAGTATTTACACTTTCTGTTATTAACTAATGTTGCATTGAGCCAGCAGTCTGATGCAAGTTGGAGTCAGCTTTTTATTACGCCAAAACCTATAGCGCAATCAACACACTCGGTAACAGCGAGCGTCCCAGAAGGTTCTCATTCTAATTCAGGAGCCCATCCTGCCTATAGAAATAATAATCTCACCACCTCTAGTAATCCTAATGATCTTGTAATTTACGACTCAGGTAGCTCTGTTGATCGAGTGATCAAGAATACAGCCTCTAATTTGATTAATTCTACTATTGAAATGCTTGACGCTACTCAAACAACCTTAAACTATTTAGAAAATGGAACATCACATAATTTCCCAATTAATACTCTAATCCCAATACATAAAATACCGGGCTTGATAAGCTCAGCTATAAACTATACACACAATGAAGGAATAGAAGGAGTTCATACAGCTTTCGACGTCGCAGGATTAACTCCAGGATTAGGAATCGGTGCAGATTTAGCAAATGCAGGACTTTACGGACTTAGAGGAAAGGTTCTAGATTCCGGAATTTCATTAGTTGCCGCAGTTCCTGCCTTAGGACAGGTAATCACAGGAGCAAAACTTAAGCGTAAACTGACTCCTCTATTAGATAATCGCTCCATGAGAGAATTTAGCCTCCCTAATGATAAAGGATCAGTCTGGCTAACATACGGCTATATAAACATAGATGACGTAGATCTCATAGTAAAAGAAGTAAGAAAAACAAGCTCTGAACCTATTACTATTTTTGGCGGTATCGGAGGGACTCCAACTGGCATATTTCTAGAAGAACCGCAAGCACTTAAAGAGTTTACAGAAAGGTTCTCAGACTTACCAAACGTAGAAGTTGTTAATGTGCTTAATCTAAAAAATGATGAACTGAGAAACCTTATAGAGAATGCTCCCGGCGTTAAGATAATTGCCTCATGTCATAGTGGGGCTTGCATAAATACAGTTTACAAAAATGCGCCACTGCAAAAATTTTAAAGGTTTTCTCAAGTCCTTACGGAGTCTTTTCTGAAATTGAACGATCATTTATATTAACGTTCTAAATACTCTTTGAGTTCCTCTTTCAGAAATGCCCGGGCTCGGAAGAGATGACTTTTCACAGCGGAAATTGATGTCCCTAAAACATCCGCTATATCCTCATAAGGCATATCCTCATATCGCCTTAGAACAATAGACATCCGTTGCTTCTTAGGGAGCTTCGCAATCGCGGCATCTACTTTTTGAATAAGTTCAGCCCGTAGCGATTCCTCAGATGGACTTGAAGTCCTATCATCAGCGTATTGCTTACCCCAATCATCTCCCTGCTCTTCTATGGAGACTTGGAGTTTATTTCTCTTTCTCCGCGTCTCGTTAAAAACCAAATTTCTCGTAATGGTGAAGAGATACGTCGTAAACTTCGCTTTCGGTTTGTATCGTTTAGCACTCTTCCAAACACGGACGAAAACCTGCTGTGCAATGTCCTCTGCCTCGGTAGGCGAACCTAACATCTTAGCTACTGTTCCCACCACCGGATCTTGATACTTTTCTACAAGTGTTGCGAAGGCCTCCTCATCCCCCTTCCCTACTCTCGCCATGAGATGAGCATCCTCGGATGCCTCATATTTTTCACGCTCAGGGGAATTCATTTAGGGCATCGTCTCAGAGGAAGGAACACGCGAAAAGCGCAAAAGTTGCGCAAAAAAGTCTCTCAGCACCTTTTGACTCACCGAGGTTTTTTAGAGGAACTTTATAGCAATAAAACACGCGTTTGCGATACTGTTCAGCAGTATCAATGAACTCAGTCTTTCTCGGGATTCGGTCTCAATTTGCTCTTAGGTATAAGAGTTTTCCAAAGCGCGATTCTCTCTTTATTCGGTTGGTCGAGTCGGATATTATACGCTTGAGTGTAAATCCCGTCACTTGCCTTGAAGGAAATGCGAATACTATGTTCGTTAAATGCTTCCGAGCGATAGGTGTAAATTAAGAAGTTATCTCCTTTCTTTTCTTCTGTGATTTCAATCTTAGGGTCTGCAGAGTTAATCATCCTCTTCCAATTAGCTAGATGCTTTTCCAAACTGTCTTTCGTGAATATGATCTCTTGTGAGAGCATTTCTTTCCACTTTTCGATGCTCTGCCCCTTCGGTGCAAACTCCGCAATAATTGCCTTACTATTTCCATCCATGAACTTCATCTCCCACTCGGTTTCTGAATCTTCTCCAAACGGTATAGACATCGCCATGTCAGGAGTAGGAATATGCTGTGCATAAGCTAGAGAAGTGATCAGTAGGAACAGAGGTATGATTAGCTTTTTCATTTTCTTGGATAACGTCATGGCATAGCTACCCTATGGGAGAGAGCGATGGTGGACGAAGGATTTAAGGTTATAATTGTGTGAAAACTGGACTAAAAAGGCGCCCATAGGGTTAGCTACTGCAACTTGTTCTGCAGTTTTATTTGCTTTGGTTATGCTGGTTTTCAGATTGTATTCGTTTAGTTGTAGTAATGGCTAAGTCTTTAAAGTTGCCTTGATATTCATAAGTTACTTCTAGTTTGTCTCGCATTGCAGAAAGCTCAGTAGAAACCATTTGTGCGTTACCTGCATCGATTGCTTCGGTTGAGATTTTGAGTAGATCGTTTGCAGCCTGACTATACCAGATATTTTGCTCGAAGGTGTTCGCTAAACTCGCTGCAAAGTATGTGCATCCTGACCATCCAAAAGCTAAAATAGCACCTGTAGTTCTGGCTCTTGTACTCGTTGCTCTGCATGCGATAAATAGGAATGTAATTAGAGGAGCGAAGAATATTATAATAATGATGAAGGTCTCCATATTTTTAGCAGAACAGTATCATCACCTGACGATGTGTAAATAATGTTCTCTTCATCAACTCTTAGTGAAATATTAGCAGATTCGAGCAATATAAAAATAAGAGCAGAAATAATTATTTACATCTGAGCTTGGACAATCTGGAGTAAGAGATACGCTAATTGAAAGGATGGCTAGTGCTACTTATAAATCACCCACTCAGAAAAAGACTAAGAAGCATTCTTGTTTAAAGGGATTAGGGTGTTTTACCATTTCTATAGGACTTTTAGGTCTTCTTTGCTTAGTCGTATTTTGCGGGATTTACTTCTTCCGCGCGAGCAGGTTCGATATGGACCAGGTCGCGGTAATGCCAGAGAGAACGGTAATACTCGATAGAAACGGTGCAGAATTAGGTAGATTACACGGAGAGAACCGCACCGTCGTATCCTTTAAGGACATTTCCCCTTTCTTCCTTATGTCCATCATCGCACGAGAAGACGCTAGGTTTTACGAGCACAAGGGCGTGGATTTCAGAGGACTCGCTAGAGCTACATTAAGGAATATAAAGGATCGAAGTATGACTCAAGGAGCGTCCACAATCACAATGCAGCTCGCTAGAAACACCTTTGAGCTCTCTCAGGGCAGTGAATGGTATCATGAGCTAGATCGGAAGTTTCTAGAAATCTTCGTCACTTTCATAATCGAAGGAAAGTATGATAAAACAGAAATCCTCTCGCATTATTGTAATCGGATTTTTTGGGGGCATTCCATGATGGGTATAGAGGCGGCCTCCCAAGCATACTTAGACAAACCAGCGAAAGACCTCACCCTCTCAGAAGGAGCCATGCTTGCAGGGATCGTCCGTGGACCAAATGCCTTCTCCCCTTTTCGCTCTATAGCTCTAGCCACCAGAGAACGAGATACCGTTCTAGATAGGCTTGTTTACTACAGCTATATCACTCCAGAGGAAGCGGCGGCGGCTAAGGCAGAACCTCTCGGTATCAAATCCAGAGCATCACGCTCTAAGGGACAATCCTACGCAATGGATGCCATCGACAGAGAACTTACCAGTTACCTCTCTAAAAATAACTTTAAGGTAGGTGGACTGACGATTCACACTACGATCGATAAGAGGCTCCAAAACATAGCAGAAAACTCTGTAAATAAACGCCTTTTAAATATTGAGAAACTCCCTGGATACCGCCATCAGACGCGATACGAATTTCAAAAAAGTGGCTCTAAGAAAGCCCCCGCCTACCTACAGGGCGCACTAGTCTGTATCGATAATAAGACAGGTGGGGTCGTTGCTACTGTAGGAGGAAGGAGCGCTAACGAATCACGCTTTAATCGCGCCTATTATGCAAGAAGGCAAGTAGGCTCACTCTTTAAGCCCTTCGTCTTTCAAGCTGCCTTTGACCGCGGTCTAAGACCTGACACCCTTATTGATGATTCTGCCCTTAAGCCCGGAGAAATAGAATATTCTAATGACAAATGGAAACCTGGCAATTCTGATGGAC
Organism: uncultured Verrucomicrobiales bacterium; assembly: GCA_938008215.1. Classification (GTDB taxonomy): domain Bacteria; phylum Verrucomicrobiota; class Verrucomicrobiia; order Verrucomicrobiales; family Akkermansiaceae; genus WTJZ01. The sequence goes on from CALLLS010000026.1 coordinate 39,012, forward strand.
AGTTCAAAGGTCTAGTCAAAACAAGGGACGCCCTACTTAAATCTCGTAATACTTCATCGATTAGAGTCGGAGATTTTGCGACCATGCCGCATGTCCAACGTGCAGCTGAGGTCGCAGGATTTGAACTCTTTCAAAGACAGCAGAGAGAAAACGGAAAAATGCCAAATAGCGCAACGGCTTACCTTGGAGCATGGGAAGCTTCTCCACAAGAAGTAGCCAGAGCTTACAGCATCTTTCCAAACAGTGGAAAATATATTCACCCGATCATCATCACGAAGATTATCGCCAGTAATGGAGAAGTGTTATTTAACAGTCAAAGCGGAGTCCAGATAGTGGATGAGCCTCTTTCGGCTGGTGCCACTCTGGAGGTTACTAAGATCCTAGAAGCGATTAATATCTCTGGCACAGGAAAGTCCCTCCGTAACACATATGGCTTCACCGCTCCGAGCGCAGGTAAGACCGGAACTACGGATGACTATAAAGACGCCTGGTATGCAGGATATACTTCCGCTCTCACCTGTGCAGTATGGGTGGGGCTAGATACCCCTAAAAGGACAATCTCTAAAGGATATGGTTCAACACTTGCCTTGCCTATTTGGGCAGATCTCATGAAAGCGGCTTCACAGAAACCAGAATTCAAACCCCAAGAACTCGACAAAGCGATCCAAACTACAAAACTACTGATGTGTAATCGCTCAGCAAGACGAGCCAATGACTACTGTGTAGCCTATAAAACTGCTTATAATGATGACATCCCGAATGATCTCTACGGATTATTGAACCGCCCTTGCACCATCCACGTCAATCCAAATGAAAAGGCAATAGTGCAAAACACAACCCTTCCAGAACCCGTAAAGCAGTTACCTAAGGAAAAGAAAAATGACCCCATCGGCAACTTTTTAGGCCGTCTCCTTGGTAAGAAGGATAAGCCTGCGCGAGCTATCGTGGTAGAAGAAGATAGCACATACCAAACGTATCCTGACCCAGAGATTAAACCCGTGAGAGCAATTGTCGTAGAGGATGCCCCCCCTACCATTCCTTCGCGAAGACCTATTCTAGTAAGACCTACACGAGACCCTAATAGAGCACGGCGTGCCAGAGTATATAATGAGCCATCTCGTCCCCCACCTAGACAATCCAGAACTCCGCAACGAGCTATAGTTGTAGAAGAGCCACGTCGTCAACAACAGTCTCCTTCACGCCGCGCAATCGTCGTGGATGAACCCGCGCGCCCCGTCCCGCCTCGTGCCATTATTGTAGAGGACGAGGCATTACCAGCTCCGCGACGAGCTATAATCGTAGAATAAAATGATCTCCTTTTTAGAAGCCGTAAACGAAATCCACTCTGAAGATGATCGGTATCATCCAGACGCGTATGAATTCCTGCGTGAAGCCCTAGACTTCACTGTGTCCCGAATTAAAGAAACAGAGAGAAAGGCAAGGCATATCAATGGGGCAGAACTGGCAATCGGATTTAGAGACTTTACCCTTCAAGAATTTGGACCAATGTCTAAGCCTCTCCTTAAAGAATGGGGTATAACTAAAACTAGAGACATTGGAGACATGGTATTTAATCTCATAAAAGTAAGTATGTTTAGTAAAGAAGAGGGAGACGCCCCCGCGGACTTTGATCGCATCTACACCTTTAAAGAGGCATTTGAGAATCCTTTTCTACCAAGTGAGAAATGAATTATATAATCTTCTTAAGTGCTCTCATCTTGAGTTCTTGTGCTATTAAACAAACACCCTCGTCTGCTCTTACCTCTCCTCAAAAGGCGCTCAAAGTTAAGCCTGCCGTGCCCGATTACAATTCTCGTATCATTGAAGACCCGCCACATAAAAAGATGCTCACTTCTCCTGATGCGATAGTAACTAAACCAACCTTTCTTCCCTCTCAGATAAAGAACGAGAATTCACAGCAGGATCACCCTCTTCATTACCAAGAAGTCACTAGTAATGGAATAACTTTCAATATCGTCAGCTTTGATAGCACGCAATATCACCTTGCTGTCGCAGATCAAAAACCAGGTGAACAGTGGCTTTCCGCTAAGCAAGCTAGCGTTACTTTAAATGGAGTAGCTGCGATCAATGGAGGGTTCTTCAATACAGACGGAAAGCCTCTGGGAGCAGTGCGATCTGCAGGCAAATCATCAGGAGTGTGGAATACCGCTTCATCCCTTACATCTGGGGTCTATCAACACGATGGAAGACCGAGCTTAAAGCGTAATAGTAGAACCAACAAGTCCTCCCCTGAGCTGCTGCAAACGGGACCATTCTTAGTAGAGAACGGGTCTGTTGTTTCTGGTCTCTCAGATAGAAGATCCGCACAGCGGAGTCTTATTCTTTGGGACGGAAAAAACCATTGGGGAATCGCTACAACTAGCGCATGTACACTTGCGGATCTAGCCAATGCAGTGAAAGAGCTTCCTTCGGGTTACCCTAAAAAAACAGCACTTAACCTAGATGGAGGACGTTCTTGTGATCTATTCGTTAGCACTTCCGTTAAAAACGGCGGAACACAGAAAAGTCACTGGCTCAAAAGTGCGGTAAGAAATTACCTAGTTATCGTTAAGAATTAAGGAATTGATAATGAGATTAATTTTAGGCTCTGGCTCGCCACGCAGAAGAGAAATCCTCACCAAGATGGGTTACTCTTTTGAGGTAATTACAGCTGACGTGGAAGAATCTGACGATGAAAGATTGGGTTTAGAAGGACTTAGCATCTATAACGCTAAGCTTAAAGCAGACGCAGTGTTCCAGCGATTGTCTAAAACTAATTGTGCAGTTATCGGCTCGGATACGGTTGTTTGGCTAGAAGGTAAGGCGTATGGCAAACCAACGTGTGTAGAGGATGCCCAGCAAATGCTCTCAGAACTTTCAGGGAAGACGCATCAAGTAGGAACTGGAGTCGCCATCGTTACTGAAACGCATACCGATGTCTTTTGTGAAATCGCTGAAGTCACCTTTAAGGAATTAAGCCCTGAGGTTATTAAGGCTTATATTGAAGACGTCCCTATCATGGATAAGGCTGGGTCTTATGCGATACAAGACGGAGGAGAGAGAATCATTCAAAAATACTCTGGAGAATTTGAATGCGTCATGGGGCTTCCTGTGCTAAAGCTTACTACCAAGCTAAAAGAGATTGGCGTCCCCTCTATCTGAGGTCACCTCGCTCACGCACGATTGCGATTACTTAATACTTTGAAATCACTTTTACTATTTATCAAAAAACGTAAAGGCTTCCTGCTCTTTGTTGGAATAGTTATATGCCCTGTATTACTCATTTTCACGCCTAGCGTGGTTGTATGGATAAATGGTAACAATAAGTCTTTTGATGACGTTTCAAAGCTTACGCATAAAAAGGTAGGGATAGTGCTCGGGACTACGGCTAAAGTCTCAGGACGAGACAACTTATACTTTAAGTATAGGATGGACGCTGCGGCTAAGCTTTATCAAGCGGGAAAGGTGGACTGCTTCATTGTGTCAGGAGCTAACCCTTCTGCTTATTATAACGAGCCAAAGGCAATGGCGGAGGCGATGATTGCTCTTGGTATCCCTAAAGAGATTATAGTTAAAGATTATGCGGGGTTCCGCACTCTAGATTCTGTGTTCCGCGCACAAAAAGTATTTGGAGTTGAGGAAGCTATTTTCGTCAGTCAAGCCTTTCATAATCACAGAGCTATCTTTATTGCAGGTCACATCGGAATGAACGCTAGCGGTTATAACTCTGAAGATGTCCCCTCATCACATGGGCTTAAAATTCGTGCTAGAGAAGTCCTCGCTCGCGTGAAAATGTTTCTAGATCTCCATATCTTAAAAACACAGCCAAAGTTTTTAGGAACAAAACAAAAGTTGCCTGTATAGCTCGGTGACTGACAGACTGAACCTAGTTACACTTACTGAAAGAATAGAACAGGTTAGTAAATATCTACAAAGAGCTATTTTCTTCAACTTGAATGCTGTGAAAAAAACAAGCTCGGAACTCGAAGGATATATCATGACGGATCTTAAGTCGCCGCTAACTAACTCCTCTGAAAAATGGCGGACTACATGAAGCCTTTCTCCGATAAATTCAGTGTCCGCTCTTAGAAGACAATATTTTCATTGCCAAGAAACGCTCCCGTGCTTCCTTTAAGACATGACATGGAATGATACTTTTCTTGCGATATTCGACCGTTGCTTAGATCTCTACAAATCTGGAAACCACGATTATAAGACTTATTACTCAAATGAGGACTCTGCTTTCCTTACGAGTATTGGATATAAACCCCGTGAATTTTTTGACTTTATTGAGGATCTAGGAGGCGAAGGTGAGCCAAGTCGCTCTACCGCTCTCTTAGTAGCTTCCGTGCGCCGTGATTACTTTCTTGTCATGCAGGGCGGAAAGCTCAGCAGCCATGAAATCACTCGCGATGACCTCCCTACTTTTGGCGATGAAGTAGATGGAATCACATACCTTCCACGCATCATTACAAAAGCGAAGGCTAAGCTCAAAGGCGAACTAGATCCAGACATCATGTATGGATGTGGTGGAGACCGAAAGTTCCTCCGCACGCATGGAAACATTCACCCTGCGGATTTCCTCAGAAATGTTTGGGCCGCTGATGGCGATGATGCACGTGTAATCAAATATGTTAAAAGCCACCTTTAAGATAAATACATCTCTCTGATTAATACTAAAAGCCGAGTATTTCCACTCGGCTTTTTCGGCGTTATTAACTATCCTCAGATTATTCTGAATATGCGGGACGCTGTAATTTACTATATCAAGACCTTCTTCTTCCTCACTCACACGAATACTAAAGATAGTTTAAAAGCTAAAAATAGTTTTCAGAATTGTCCTTAAGAAGTTCCCTATATAATACTTTTCTTTTTCAAAACACTCCCTTACATCCGTTGTTCATGTCACGTACAGAAAAAGACTCAATGGGGGAAATGCAAGTTCCCGATGAAGCGCTTTATGGTGCTTCTACTCAACGCGCTGTTATAAACTTCCCTATCTCCGGAGAACCTGTCCAAGAAGGTATGGTCAAAGCCTACGGACTCATCAAGTGGGCTGCTGCTCGCGTAAATGGTGAGCTTGGTGTAGTAGATAAGGCTAAAACGGATCTAATCGAAAAAGCCGCTGCCGAAGTCTATGAAGGAAAGCTCACGGAGCATTTTCCAGTGGATGTTTACCAAACAGGATCTGGCACCTCTACGAACATGAACGCGAACGAGGTAATCGCGAACCGTTGCTCACAAATAGCAGGTGTTTCCCTCACTGCAGGGAAAGAAGAAAAGCCCGTGCACCCAAATGATGATGTGAACCAATCACAATCTTCAAATGACACCTTCCCTACCGCCATGCACATCGCGACAGCGCAAGCGCTCCAATCACAGCTCGTTCCTGCGCTAGAAGGACTTCATAACTCCCTTCAGAAAAAAGCTAAAGAGTTTCATGACGTTCTCAAGATAGGTCGCACGCACCTCATGGACGCCACTCCTGTTCGTCTGGGTCAAGAGTTCGGCGGATATGCAAGACAAGTGGAGCTAGGAATAGCCCGTGCAAATAAAGCTTTAGAAGCAGTGCTAGAGCTTCCTCTCGGTGGCACCGCAGTGGGCACAGGATTGAATTGCCATGATGAATTCCCTAAGAAAGCGATCTCCTTCATCGCTGAAAAAACGGGTATTGACTTCGTAGAAGCGGACAACCACTTCGAGGCACAAGCCGCGAAAGACGCCCTCGTGGAATGTCATGGGCAACTGAATACAATCGCTACCTCTCTCTTTAAGATAGCGAATGATATTCGTCTTCTTGGATCCGGACCTCGCTGTGCGATCGGTGAAATCTCACTTCCTGCTACGCAACCCGGATCATCTATTATGCCTGGGAAGGTAAACCCAGTGATGAGTGAAGCGGTCACCATGATCGCGGCACGTGTTTTTGGAAATCAATCGACTGTTACATGGTCTGGTGCGAATGGACACTTTGACTTGAATGTCTTTATGCCTGTGATGATTAAAGCCGTTCTCGAATCGATCCAGCTTCTCTCAAATGGTGCACAAATCTTCCAAGAAAAATGCGTAGATGGCATCATCGCAAACGAGGAACGCTGTAATGAGCTGATTGAATACTCTCTTTCCATGGTCACCTCCCTCGCACCAGTGATTGGGTATGATCCAGCAAGTGCTATTGCTAAGGAAAGCGTAACTACAGGACGCACCGTGCGTGAACTTTGCCTTGAACGTCTGAATGAGCTAAAGATCACGGAAGCGCAGCTTACCTCTGCATTAGACCCTGCCACCATGGCGGGCGGATAAATATATATGGTTACCTCTAGCCTATCAGAGCTTCCTTTTCTCGGGGTTTCTCATAACCCTGAGATTAAGAAACAGGTGATGATTCCTAACGGAGTCGTCCCTAACATCACAAACTTCTCACGAGCCACCTTTAAGAAAGACCAGACATGCACAGCGCATACGCACCATGATATGTGGGAAGTGTATCTGGTAGAAGATGGAATACTATCCATGACCTGCAATGGGAAAACTACGGAACACCCAAAAGGCTCATGCGTTACCATTGAACCAGGCGAAGAGCACTCCGCAAGTAATCAACATGCCGAAGATCTTACCCTAACCTATTTTGGCGTTCTAGATGTAGACGAAAGACACGGCTTAAAGTAAGAATACTAAATGGCGTAGCTCCGTGTTTGGTTTCTTCTCCCCAAAAAAAGCCAAGATTCTCTGCACGACCCGCTAACCGACCCGCTAACTGACCCGCTAACTGACCCGCTAACTGACCGGCTAACTGACCGGCTAAACTAACGGAACAACTAATGCAGACATTATTAGAAAGGCGCTTATTGGACATTAACCACGGTAAATATTTGGTCGACGGGATACCGTGTGAACCAAATGAAAATGTTACTCTGAAAAGAAATTATGGTTTCTTTAAAAGAATGCAACTAGATGATGATATTGTCGAAATTAGACTCCATATCATAACATGGCTATTTGATTTTTTTGCATGGAATGGGACGGGTCCCCTCTCCGCTTTCAAAAGTCCTTGGACTCATTTATTGATTTATAGGCAAAAATACCTAATTGGTGAAATTTTATATAAAGATGATAAGAGATTCTTGTTTTGTGAAGAAAATGACACTACCACTCTTTGTTCACTCTTTGCCTATTTAAAATGTAATGAAGACTAAAATTATGACTATAAGCCTTTATTTATGGGCTATATTTTTCCCTGCTGGAAATTTGATATTGACTATGTTTCCTTGGAAGTTTGCTAATGAAAATTCTATAGTGTTTAGCTTTGCATTATCATTATTGATAGTAGTTTTGATTAGCTATCTGGCTTTCTCGCGGAAAACTAACAAAACATATGTGTTACTATTTATAATTTATTCTTTATTTTCAATATTTGCATTTTATCTGGCTACAGATTCATATTATTGGAAATGGATGAATATTTACCCTGTTCATGGATTGCCTCTTGCGTTTTTTTTGTATTTTAAAAAGATAAAGAAAAAAAGATCCTAAGGGGGGCATTAGCGGGTCAATTAGCGGGTCGTGCAGAGAATTAGCGGGTCAGGCAGAGAATCTTGGCTTTTTCTAGTTTGATAGGTAGACGAAAACTAAAGTAGTTTCAATTTGCTGAGAATTAGGGTTCTAGAGAAACTGATTGCGCTTTACGCTAGAGAGAAGAGAATAACCCTAATATGAAACCTCTTCTTATCTGTTTAACCCTCGCATTTATCTCTGTGTCTTGTAGCTCTAATAACCCTCCTTTAGCGGTGGCATCTAACTTTCAGGCAGCCAAGTATCAGGGAGTATGGCACGAGGTTGCACGTCTCCCAAATCGTTTTGAAAAAGGTATAATAGCAGCTAAAGCCACGTATGGGCTACAAAGAGATGGAAGCCTAAGCGTGCAAAATAATGGGCTTAAATCCAATGGTAAACAAACATCTATTACAGGAAAGGCAACTCCTGTATCATCTGCGAAGCTAAAGGTGCGCTTTGACCGCTTCCCTGCAAACCTTTTTGCGGGCGACTATTGGGTGCTTAAAGTGAATGAGGCACACACGATGGCAATGGTCGGCTCCCCTAGCAGAAAATATTTATGGTTGCTCGCTAAAGATCCAACAGTAACAGCTGCAAATTTCACGGATTGGTTAACAGAAGCAAAGTCTAACAGCTTCGCGACCGATACAATAATCGAAAACCCTGAGCGTATTAAGTGATTCCTTGGGTTAGGATTCAGGCAGAGAATCTTAACGTATTTCGGCGTTGTCGATTCTAATACCCACAATTAGAAAACCGCGAAAAGTATAAGCACCAGTATTAATTAAAAGACGATTCATCGAATCCTCCCTACCGCTTCGCCATATAATACAAGCAAAATGGGTAGGGCGGTTTTGATAAAACCGCCGTTTCTAAGGGAGGATTTACCCTATTACGTTTTTTGTCGTGTCCTTTCGCGGTGAAGTACACGAATGAGTAAAAATGCCTTTAAAAAATTAAAGCGAAGCTATCAGATCATTCAAAGTGCTGGATGGTCTCATTACTGCAGATGCTTTTGCATCATCGAGTTTATAGTATCCACCTAGATCAGCCTTCACTCCTTGTGCGCCGTTTAACTCAGAAACAATAGCTTCTTCATTCTTAGCAAGCTTCTCTGCAATCCCTGAAAAATACTTCGCAAGGTCTGTATTATCTGATTTGGCTAAAGCCTGTGCCCAATAGAGAGCCACGTAAAAGTGCGAACCACGGTTATCCAGTTCTCCACATTTACGCGAGGGTGCCTTATTATTGAGGAGATACTTAGTAGTTGCTTCATCGAGAGCCTCTCCTAGAATTTTTGCCTTCTCATTTCCGTACTTTTCAGCGAGATGATCCAGTGAAACCGCGAGGGCGAGAAATTCTCCTAGAGAATCCCAACGCAAGTGGTTTTCTTCCGTCACTTGTGAGACATGCTTTGGCGCAGATCCCCCTGCCCCAGTCTCAAAGAGTCCGCCCCCATTCATGAGTGGGACGATAGAAAGCATTTTCGCTGATGTCCCCAGCTCTAAAATTGGAAAGAGATCCGTCAAATAATCTCTCAATACATTGCCTGTTACCGAAATCGTATTCTCTCCTTTTGCGAGTCTCGCTAAGGTATACTTGGTCGCCTCTACCGGAGATTTGATGAGAATTTCTAATCCCTCCGTATTATGGTTCGGCAAGTAAGCATTCACCTTCTTTATCAGGTTTGCATCGTGCGGGCGATCCGCATCGAGCCAAAAGACAGCAGGCCACCTTGTTGCACGAGCCCGTGATACGGCAAGCTTCACCCAATCTTGCACCGGAGCGTCCTTTACTTGGCACGCTCTCCATATATCGCCTTGCTTCACTTCTGGAAAACACATGAGAAGCGTATCATCCGCATCCTTCACGCAGATCATTCCATCAGCTGAGATCTCAAAAGTTTTATCATGTGATCCGTATTCCTCTGCCTTTTGTGCCATGAGACCTACGTTTGGAACCGTTCCCATCCTTGTAGGGTCAAACGCTCCGTTCGCTTTACAGAAGTCAACAGTTTCACGATACACCCCTGCATAAGATGAATCAGGAATAACCGCGTTCGTATCTTGCGACGCGCCGTCCTTATTCCACATTTGACCAGACGTCTTAATCATCGCAGGCATAGAGGCGTCTACGATCACATCTGAAGGGACATGCAGATTCGTGATTCCCTTATCAGAGTTCACCATCGCTAGATCTGGACCGCTAGACATACATGCCAATAAATCAGCTTCTACTTCTGCCTTCTTAGCAGGATCTAAACCTTCAATCTTCGCCGCCACATCACCAATGCCATTGTTAGGATCGATCCCGAGTTCAGAAAAGAGCTCGCCGTGTTTATTAAAGAGATCGGCGAAATAGACCTTTACCCCATGTCCGAAGATAATCGGATCGGAGACCTTCATCATCGTCGCCTTTAAGTGGAGAGAAAAGAGAGTTCCATCTGCTTCGCATGCCGCTTTTTGCTCTTGGAGAAAAGACACTAACGCGTCCTTGCTCATATACGTTGCATCCAGAATCTCACCTTTTTGCATTGTTATGCCTTCCTTAAGCATTGTTACTTCTCCATCCTTAGCGGTATGCAGAATTTTAACAGTGGTTGGCTCTGAAATCACTACGGATTGCTCGTTAGAGCGGAAGTCTCCTTCCATCATATGGGTCACTCGTGACTTACTCTCAGAAGACCACGCGCCCATTCGATGCGGGTTCTGCCGAGCATACTCTTTTACCGCACCAGGAGCGCGGCGGTCAGAGTTCCCCTCACGGAGCACAGGATTCACGGCAGACCCTTTTACTTTATCATAACGAGTCTTAATCTCCTCCTCTTTATCATTAGTAGGGCTCTCAGGATAATCTGGTAAGGCATACCCCTTCTCTTGAAGCTCTGCAATTGCCGCTTGGATTTGCGGAATAGATGCTGAAATGTTCGGTAATTTAATAATGTTCGCTTCGGGCGTCTTAGCCAGCTCACCAAGCTCCGTTAGATAATCACCCACTTTTTGCTCAGCGGTCAGAACATCAGGAAATACCGCTAATATTCGTCCTGCAAGGGATATATCTCTCGTCTCAATGTTTACGCCCGCACTTTTAGAAAAAGCCTCCACTATTGGCAGAAAAGAATAAGTGGCGAGCGCAGGCGCCTCGTCCGTTATCGTATAGAAGATGTTTTGATTACTCATTTAAGATCATTTAAAGAAATAATCTGAGTAGGTCAATGGGATGTTGAAGATTCTAGCGTATCCTGAGCTAAACAAAAAAACAGTTTTCTTTATAAGACAAATAAAGAGAGAAATGCTCCTTTAAAAAAAAGACTTACTATCAGGCAATTACACCCGTTCTCCTCAAGTGCAGCTTTCTTTATTTAAAGGGAGCTATGTGAGCCATCACAAGTGGCGCCGGACTTACTGTTTTTACACATGCACCAAGCGACTTTAGACTCCTTAGTGACTTCATGCTTCACAGGTGCAAAGCCACTTCCTTTATGACTTCCATCACAAAAAGGCTGAGTTGATGAGAGTCCACAACTACACCACCAGTATGTGCCTTCCTTCATTTCCATGAGTTCTGGTTTACGAGCGCAAATTTTAGGTAAGTTATTTTCAGCCATATACTTGGTAGTTGTAGATTAAGAGTGAACCTTATTAAAGGATTAATCCTTAAACTCAGCAATAAGGCTCGTAACAGTTTCCTTCGCATCACCATAAAGCATTCGGGTGCTTGGGCGGAAAAAGAGCGTGTTTACTAAGCCTGAGAAGCCAGCGCCTTCGCCACGCTTGAGAGCAAAGACAGTCTTCGCCTCATGCACATTAATGATAGGCATTCCGTAAATTGGCGAGGTTTCATCTTCCACTGCAGCTGGGTTTACGACATCATTAGCACCGATAACAATGGCAACATCGACAGTGCTCATGATAGGGTTTACATCGTCCATTTCGGTGAGTTGCTCATAAGGAACATCTGCTTCTGCTAAAAGGACATTCATGTGACCAGGCATACGCCCAGCGACGGGGTGAATGGCATGCCTCACCTCTGCACCGTTCTTCTCTAAAATTTCACCCAGCTCTTTCACGGCGTGTTGTGCTTGCGCGACCGCCATTCCATATCCAGGGACGAAAACAACGCTCTGTGCAGCCTCTAAAACATAATAAGCATCTTGGACAGAAACGGGCTTCATCTCCCCTTCTACCTTTGCCCCAGCTCCGCCACCAGCAGCAGCACCAAAGCTACCGAAGAGAACATTACCAAGGGTTCGGTTCATGGCCTTGCACATAATCGTCGATAGAATTAGCCCAGATGCACCTACTAAACATCCTGCGACAACGAGGACATTATTATTAATGGCAAACCCTGCAGCGGATGCTGCCAAACCTGATAAGGAATTTAAGAGCGCAATAACGACTGGCATATCACCACCGCCAATCGGGATGACACCTAAGACACCAAGAAGAAGAGCAACAAAGAGAACCGCAATAAATGCCCCATAGTTCCCGTTCATGGATGTAATAATCCCAGCGATGACCAAGATCACAAAGAGGAGCAGATTCAGGAGCTTTTGTCCGCCAAAAGTCGTCGCCTTTCCACCCATTTTCCCTGATAGCTTCAAGTAGGCGATTAAACTCCCCGTGAAGGTGATCCCACCAATAAGAACGGCGAGCACGATAGCTGTATAAGTCACAGCTGTTCCTGCTACTCCAGATGCAGAGATACGTTGAAATTCTGCCCAGCCTACCATTACGGAAGCTAAACCACCAAATCCATTGAAGAGAGCAACAAGCTCAGGCATCCCCGTCATTTGTACCTTCTTAGCCCAAAATCCACCAATGACAGCTCCGATCAAAAGACCGATAGCAATCATAGGAAAATCTACGATCCCTTGTTTTAAAAGAGTGACCACAATAGCGAGAAGCATCCCCCCTGCGGAGAGAGCATTTCCTTTTCGTGCAGTATCCGCTGAGCCTAACATCTTAATCCCGAAGATGAAGAGAACGGACGCTACGATGTATGAGATATTAATAAACTGTTCCATAAAGTATGTTTCGTTGTGTGTTTCGGTTAATTACTTTTTAGATTTAAACATTCCCAGCATTCTATCGGTAACGAGATATCCACCTACGACATTAATGGTCGCAAGAATAAGTCCGACAAAACCGAACCACTTCGCCATTCCGCCGAAGTCCTGATGACCTGAAGCTAAAAGGGCACCCACGATCGTTATTCCTGAAATAGCATTCGACCCTGACATTAAAGGCGTGTGAAGCTGTGAGGGTACTTTAGAGATGAGTTCAAAACCAAGGAAGGCAGCAAGAACGAAGACGAATAAAAGAAGGATTATTTCCATGATAATATATTATTTAGAGGGTGATCAGATTTATTTTTTAAAACGCTCGTGAATGATTTCACCGTTATCAGTAATAAGACAGCCTTTGAGGATTTCATCCTCAGGATCAGTCTTTAAGGTTTTACTCTCCTTATCCCAGAAGTGTTCAACAAAGTTATAGAAATTCGAGGCTAAAACTTGCGTAGCCACCTGTGGAACGCGCCCTTCCATGTTTGCATAACCAAAAATACGCACTCCGTTTTCGGTCACCACTTCTTCACCAAGCACTGTTCCTTCCACGTTTCCTCCAGACTCAGCCGCGAGGTCAATAATGATAGAGCCACGCTGCATACTGTCCACAGTATCCTTTTTAATGAGCACCGGGCTTTTTCTTCCAAACACTTTCGCGGTCGTAATAACGACATCAGACTGCGCGCAGACCTTTGCTTGTTCCAGCCCTTGCTTCTCAATCTGCTCGGGAGTGAGTTCCTTCGCATACCCTTGAGATGTTCCACCAGTCTCCCCACCTAGGTCAATGCGTAAGGCTTTTGCCCCAAGCGATTCCGCCTGCTCCAAAGCTTCTGGGCGAATATCAAAAGCAGTCACTCGTGCACCGAGACGCTTAGCGGTCGCAATCGCTTGTAGTCCAGCCACTCCGATCCCCACGATAAAGACTTTCGCTGGAGAAATAGTGCCCGCCGGAGTCATCATCATCGGGAAAATCTTAAGCATCTTCTCTGCGGCTAAAGAAACGGCAGTGTATCCCGCAAGGTTTGCTTGTGAGCTTAATGCATCCATCTTCTGCGCCAGCGTCGTTCTCGGCATCATCTCTAGTGAGACTGCTTTTACCTTCTGAGTAACAAAACTATCTAAAAGTGCCGCCTCATTAAAAGGATCTAAAAAACTGACATGAAGTGCTCCTTCTTTAAGTTGCGTAATTTCCGCCGCTTCTGGCTTACTGACACGACAAACAATATCTGCTGAAGCAAGCCCACTATTTCTATCACTAATCACTTCCGCCCCAACGCTTGTGTAATCTGCATCTTTATATCCAGAGCAATTCCCCAAACCTGACTCTACCTTAACAGTAAGACCTAATTTAATCAGTTTTTGAGCAGAAACGGGATCTAGAGCGCAACGTGTCTCTATCTCTTCTTTTTCTAATGGGGCGAATAATTCCATGGTAGTCTATATGAGGGTGATCGGGCGTGGTAGACTATCTCTTGAAAGCATATTTTGACAATAACTTTCATGCACAATATTTCAGAAATAATTTCAGCCTATTTCGTTACGCTTTTTTACTACTTTCATGCATCTTAAAACCGCCCCAAACACACAGACCAATTCCAATAAACCCGCCTATCATCATTCCCCCTATTCCTGCAAAAACTTTCCCTACAATCTCGAATATATTAAATGGTGTAAAAGAAAAGACCCGAGGTGAACATTCCCCGTTTACTAAAATTTCTATTTCGGTTGGAGATGCAATATCTACATATCCAATACTCTGCTTATTACTAGAGCCCGTGTTAGATGTGCTAGAGGTGCTACTAATGAATGGTAGGAGATTCCCATTATTATCAATAAATTCAAACTTTAGACCATTCGGTATTTTACTGGAGAAACTATAGCTCTCACCCTTAAAAATCGTCTGATAGTCATTCCAAAGGTAATATCTGCCTGCTTCTTCTACCTTCAACTTATTGCTACCAGGAATCAGAAATTGATTCGCGCCTGAACTCTTAATCATTTCAGAAAAAGAAGAAACTAACAACGTGACCGACAAGGCTACAGCTGTTAGAAAAATCAGAATCCCTGCGATAATTGTTTTAAGTCCTTTTTTCATTTATAAGGATTTTTATTAAGCTTAAAGGTTAGCAGCCCTCATTGGTTTAAGCTTAAATGCTAGTGCGCCAAGCCACACAGCAACAATCAATAATCCTCCTGTTTCATTCCCAGCGGGGTTGTCTGGAACAAAGAATATACCTCGCTCCATCTGGATCGCTAGAAGACGTAAACAGGCATGAGCTAAAGCTAAAATTGCACCACCACTGTAAATCCATGTGGAAAGCTTCTTAAAAATGGAGATAAAGCAAGCGAGAGCGGTAAGGGCATAGGTGAATAACCACCCTTGCCATAAATTCGTGCCATATTGGTCAAGATCGTTCAACTGCCAATAGGAAAACAGAGAAAAGAGAAGAGTTCCAATAATGCAAAATAGTTTCATCTTAATTATTTTCTACTTTGTTCTTTTCCCTTGCTTTAACAAGGGCGTAAAGTGAAAAACGTGTCCGAATCAGTATGTAATATCTTATTTGTCTGCACAGGCAATACCTGCCGTAGCCCCATGGCAGAGGGTCTCTTGCGGGCGCGCATGGATGGCTCTTCTAAGATCATGGTAAAATCAGCAGGAGTAGCGGCCTCTAACGGCTCTCCAGCGAATATTGAAACCCGGAATATCCTCTTAAATTATAGCGTAGACTTTAGCTCCTTCCGTAGTCAGCAACTCACCAAAGACCTTCTGGAAGAAGCGGATTATGTCTTTTGTATGTCACGCATGCATAGAGAAGCGATTCTCTCACAGAGACCCGAATTCCGTGAGCGCGTTCTTTTACTCGGTGAGTTCTTAGGGCAAAAAGAGCCTCAAGATGTCTTTGATCCGTTTGGACTTGGCGCGGATGCCTATAAAAAGGTGGAAACACAGGTTCTCATTGCGTTAGATAACATTCTCTCATTTATTGAAGAGAATTCCTCTCTCCAAAACGATTTAAATGCGGACTCATGAAGATCGCGCTCGGACAAAATGGGGTAATAGGTAATCCGCAAGAGCAATTCTTCACCTTAGAAGCCCAAGTTAAAGAAGCTAAGACGCAAAACGCCGCTCTCTTCTGCACCCAAGAGCTCTTTCTCACTCCTTATTTTTGCTCCACCCAAGATTCCAAGCATTTTGATCTCGCGGAAGAGGTCTCCCCTACTGCTCCCATTGTCGAAAAGCTTTGTTCACTTGCGGCGGCATCAGAGATTGTTCTTGTCGCCTCTTTGTTCGAAAAAGTCTCTGAAGGGCTTTATTATAACACCGCTGTAATTATAGATGCAGATGGTTCCTATTTAGGAAAATACCGAAAATCTCATATTCCACAAGACCCCGGCTTTGAAGAGAAGTTCTACTTCACACCTGGAGACTCAGGATACCCTGTCTGGGATACAAAGGCAGGGAAAATAGGTGTTCTTATTTGCTGGGATCAATGGTTTCCAGAAGCGGCAAGACTCATGGCTCTCGCAGGAGCTGAACTCATTCTTTACCCTACTGCGATTGGATGGCTCCCTCAAGAGAAAGAGGACTTAGGTGCGGCTCAACATCATGCTTGGCAGACCATAATGCAAGGTCATGCTGTAGCGAACGGTCTACACATTGCCGCCATTAACCGAGTAGGGACTGAAGGCAATACCGAATTCTGGGGACAATCTTTTATCGCGAACCCGTATGGAGAAATCATCGCCAAGGCATCAGCTAATAAAGAAGAGATACTCACCGCTGATATAGACTTTAGTCTACAAAATGAGTTCAGACGCACTTGGCCGTTTTTCCGAGACCGTAGGGTAGAAACCTATTCTGGAATAAAGAAAAAGTGGCTAGAGTGAGATTGCTTCTCTATACAAACCTTAACCTTATTTGTAATAGTATTAGAGAATAAGCCTTGCTTAATTTAATAAGACACAATGCACACATTAATTTACTGGGTAGTTGGGTTATCAATAGTTGTTTTACTAGCCTCCATCATTATTTTTAATGGACTGGTGGCAAAACGTAATATGGTGAAAAATACATTTAGTAGCATTGATGTAAATTTAAAGAAACGAGCAGATCTTATTCCTAACCTTGTGGATACTGTAAAAGCGTATGCGAAGCATGAAAAAGAGGTTTTCTTAAAAGCAACTCAGTTAAGAACCTCCCTCAAAAACTCGAGAACACAAGACGAACGCCTACATCTAGAAAGTGATGTAGGTCCTGTAATAGGTGAAATTTTCGCTCTCTCAGAGAATTATCCAAAGCTTAAATCTGATAAAAACTTTCTAAACCTCCAAAGGAATTTAACAGATATAGAAGAAAATATCTCCGCCTCAAGAAGAGCATATAATTCCGCCGTGATGGCACAGCGCAATGCTATCGAAACCTTTCCTTCAAGTTTTATTGCTCAAACATTCTCATTCCAATCTCATGAATACTTTGAAGTTGAAAGTCTTGAGCGCAAACTACCTAAAATTAAAGATCTCAATCTATGATCGCAGAAGATGTAATTCTAGAGCAGTTAAAGCCTTGCTTACTCTCATTAGAGCAACACAGACAACAATTCAAAAAAAAGGAACTCCTCTTCAGATCCGTTCTCATCATTTTACTAGTATGTAACGCTTTGATGCTCTTTAGCCTTCTAAAGCTTTATGTGAACCCTAGTATTTGGCTCTTAATAATTTTTGTTGGCTCATTCGCGTTTTCAATCTTTGCCTTACATAATTTATCCAACGAGAAAAAGTTTTATTCTACCTACTACAAAAGGAAAGTGGTTTGTAAAATTCTCGATGAAATAGAACCTGAATTAGAGTATCGTGAAGATCTAGGCATTTCTATAGAGTCTTTTACTAAAAGTGAACTTTTTGAAGGCCCAGCTCGCTACAGTGCTGAAGATCTCATCTATGGAAAATATGATAAAACAGAAATTGAGCTATCTGAAATTCATACTGAAGATATTGAAACAAGATCAAACTCGCAAGGTAACATTGAAGAGACCTATATAACTCGGTTTAAAGGAGTTCTATTTATAGCAGACTTCCACAAAAACTTCCACGGTCGGACGTTTGTTCTACCAGACACCGCGGAGAATATTTTAGGCCATATGGGCAGGTTATTTCAAAAAATAGGTGGAAGGTCTGGCTCTAATCTCGTTCAAATGGATGACCCAGAGTTTGAAAAACACTTTGCCATATACTCTGATGATGAAGTGGAATGCCGTTATATTTTATCAAGTGCCATGATGGAGGGGATACTAAAAATGAAAGATAGAATTAGAGAAGGTGGCATCCGCATCGCGTTTAAAGACTCGTCAGTCTTTATAGGTGTTCCTTACAAAAAGGGATTTCTAGAACCTCAGCTTAACCTTTCTGCAACAAATACAGAACAAATCAAATCCTTCATCCAACAGATTTCCTCTTTCATCAGTATAATTGAAGAGCTAAATTTGAATACTCGAATATGGACTAAGGATTAAGAGAACTTTTTGTTATAAAAATCACTCCCACTCGATGCTCGCAGGAGGCTTAGTGGAGATATCATAGAGCACTCGATTCACGCGCGGCACATTATTCAAAATTCCATTACTAACCTCGCGGAGAAGTTGGGGAGGGAGTTCCACCCAATCGGCGGTCATAGCGTCTTCTGAAATAATAGCACGGAGTCCCATCGCCCATTCGTAACAACGCTCATCTCCTTTCACACCCACCGTTTTCACAGGGATCAGACAGGCATAAGCTTGCCACACTTTATCGTACCAATCGTGTTCCTTCAGCTTACCAATGAATATGGCATCGCCCTCACGGATCGTCTCCAACTTCTCTTCTGTGACTTCTCCTGGGCAACGAACAGAAAGCCCTGGGCCAGGGAAAGGGTGACGCATAAGGATCTCACGCTTGATACCGAGAAGCACACCAAGCTCACGAACCTCGTCTTTAAAGAGCTCATCCAGTGGCTCTAAAACGCGCCCTTGTTCTTGAAGCTCTAGGACACGAGCTACGCGATTATGATGCGTCTTAATGACGGAGGCCTTAGACTTAGCGTTTGAAGCACTCTCAATCACATCTGGATAAAGTGTTCCTTGCGCTAGAATTTCTGCATCACCCACCGCGTCCCAAAAGACATCAAGGAAGAGGTTTCCGATCGCTTTTCGCTTCTTCTCTGGATCTTCCTGCCCTTTCAGAGCACCAAGAAAACGATCCGAGGCGTCCACTACTTCAATGGGGACATTCAGCTCTTTAAAGTTCGCTACCACTTCTTCCGCCTCGTTTTTGCGGAGTAGTCCATTATTCACGAAGACAGCGCGCATATTCACCCCTGCTTCCTTCAATAAGACCGCCAGCACGGTGGAGTCCACTCCCCCACTCACTCCACAGACCACTTGCTTCTGCCCCGTGAAGGCTTGAATCTTCCGCACCATCTCATTCTTAAAGTCCTCTATAATAAAAGGCGTGAGATCTTTCCCGAGCTTGAGGAAATTCGCTAAAATCTGTGTTCCTTCATGAGAGTGCGTTACCTCTGGGTGAAACTGAATCCCATAATACCCGTCATTAAATTTCAGACTCACAGGAGTGCCTTTGGAGTTTCTGGCGATGACTTCCGCTCCTTCAGGAAGGACTTTCACGGTATCGGAATGGCTCATCCAAACTTGTGAATTCTGCGTAATCCCTTCATAAAGTATGCTTTCTTCTGTCACGAGAGCCGCCGGACCGTATTCGCGCTTATCACAAGCCTCTACTGTCCCACCGAACTTAATATTGAGACTCTGCATTCCGTAACAGACTCCCAGCACCGGCACGCCGTATGCATCCAGCGTTGCCAAATCGTAATCAGGAGCCTCTGGGTCAGAAGTGCTTTTCGGCCCGCCAGAAAGGATGATCGCACCAGGTTTACCCAAATCCGAGATTTCATCATAGGGGAAAAGCTTAGCGAGAAAACCCAGCTCCCGCACACGGCGAACAATAAGCTGAGTGTATTGAGAGCCGAAGTCTAAGACGGCCACGTAGTTATCTGGTATCATAAAGGAGAGGTTTTAAGAGAGGTTGATTGAAGGAGAGGGTTTATCCGCAGATTTCGCAGATTATTTTGGGAATTTATAAATCGTTTATACTCCAGTTGTGGAGCACCGAAATTGATGACTTGCGATTCTTCAACTCCAGTTAGCTTTGGCAGAGCTTTAATTTCAACGATTATATTATCAAAGCAAATGAAGTCCGCTCTGTAACGTTTGTTCATCTGTTTTCCTTTGTAAAAAATAGGAAGTTCTACTTCGTATTTGTATGGAATTTTATTTTGAATGAATTCTATCTCAAGACCTTCATGATAAACCATTTCTAGAAAACCATTCCCTAACTCGCGGTACGCCGCCATGGCAGCACCAATAATTGAGTAAGTTTGAGGATCATTATTCATAAAATTCAGCCAAACCGTAATTATCGAGAATTTATTATTAAATCTAATTTATCTCAAAAAATAATCTGTGCCATCTGCGAAATCGGCGGATAGAAACTCCTTATGCCTAGCTCAGCTGTTGGTAGTTCGTCGGCTCTTGCGTGATCACGATGTCATGCGCGTGAGACTCACGTAACCCTCCAGGAGTAATGCGGATAAAGTTCGCACGTTCTCTCAGCTCATCCAAGTTATGCGCTCCCACATATCCCATTCCGGACTTCAAGCCTCCTACAAGTTGATAGATCACATCGGAAAGAGGACCTTTATACGGCACTCGTCCTTCCACACCTTCTGCCACCATCTTACCAGAGCTATTTTGGGCATAGCGATCATTCGCGCCCTTCGTCATGGCACCCAGTGAACCCATTCCACGGTATGCCTTAAAGCGACGTCCTTGCTGATGCACGGTTTGCCCTGGGCTTTCCTTCGTCCCTGCCAGAAGTGATCCTAGCATGACCATATCGGCACCTGCCGCAAGAGCCTTCACCACGTCTCCAGAATAGCGAATCCCGCCATCAGCGATGACACGCACTCCGCTTTCACGGCAAACGGATGAAACTCTTTGAATCGCAGAGAGCTGAGGCATCCCCACTCCCGCAATAACACGTGTGGTGCAGATCGATCCAGGTCCGACACCCACTTTAATAGCATTTGCGCCTGCACTGATTAAGTCTTTCGCCCCTTGTTCCGTTACGACGTTTCCAGCAAGAACGGTATGACCTGTTTCAGACTTTAAGTATTCCAGCACATCCATTACTCGTCTGGTGTGACCTGTCGCTGCATCGATGGAGATTGCGTCCGCGCCAGCTTCAATTAAAGCTGACGAACGCTCCTTGTAATCATCTCCTACACCAACCGCTGCGGCACAGCGTAAGCGCCCATCTAAATCTTTAGCTGAATCTGTATAAAGCATCCGTTTCTCTATATCGGCACCCGTGATGAGCCCTGCTAGCTTTCCGTCTTTATGAACAAGAGGAAGTTTCTCAATACGGTTTTCATAAAGCACGCGGCGCGCATCAGAAATCGTTGTATCTGCAGAAGCCGTAATAAGCCTCTCGATCGGTGTCATCACTTCAGATACTTTTGCTTCATTCTTTCTGAAATAGCGAACGTCCCGACCGGTCACCATACCTAAAAGAAATCCTAGTTCGTTCAGCACTGGAAACCCTGAAAACCCTTGTTGTTCCATGATTTGCTTAACCTGCCCTACTGTGTGATTCACATTCACGGTCAGTGGATCATGAATCACGGCACTTTCTGAGCGCTTCACCTTACTTACCATTGCTGCCTGTTCTTCGATGCTACAAGCACGATGAACTAAACCGATTCCACCTTCACGCGCTAGTGCGATCGCTAAGTCAGACTCCGTCACAGTATCCATTGCGGCTGAGATAATGGGAATATTTAACTGAATTTCATCCGTGAGAGAACTCTTAGTATCTGTATCAGATGGAATAACCTCACTGAATTGAGGAACGAGAAGAACATCATCAAAGGATAGCTCTAAAGGGATTTCTGCCATGGCGGATTCAATGGAAATCATCATGAGAAATCAAGCTAATAAATGAGAGAATTACACGACCTTGCTTAATAAATGTGACTCTTCACCTTACGGAAACGTCTACAATTAAGATAGCTATTGATCACACTATGGAAAAAATAATTTCTAGCCACATTTACTCAACAGGTGACATGAAAAGAGTCGCCTCTTTTACTTCACAGGATAATTCCTGCGAAGAAACCCTCTATTTTTCTGCTGACTCACAATACCTCTTGCATTGTAAAGGAAAGCAAACCCAATTAAAAAACAGCTATGGCACAAAGAGTTTTAATTTAGAAGATCTGATTATTCTCGATGAAGAAGATGTCATCGGGTGGCTAGACGTCCATGCCCCTACTGAACTGGAAGCTCTTTATTCTGGCTTTATACATCAAGAGCTCGCTCCTGCAGTAGTTTAGTTTCTTAGCTAATATCTAAGCTTTGAGGAGATTCTTTAAGATATGGAATAAGCACTTGGTGCTTAATTAGCTGAGGATCACTTTTAAGCACGCTCTCCGCTTTTTCTCGGGCTACCCTGACAAGCTTTGTATCGCCAAGGAATTCGATAAATTTAAGTTCTCCAGCACCACTCTGTGCTGTTCCTAGTATCTCTCCAGGGCCTCTTAACTTAAGGTCTTCCTCAGCGAGCGCAAAACCATCTTCTGTTCTGCTTAAAATTTGTAGCTTTTCTAGAGCGTGGTCTTCTTTAGAGTTGGTCGCAAGAATACAGTAACTTTTATACTCGCCCCTCCCTACTCGCCCTCGGAGTTGGTGAAGCTGCGCGAGGCCAAACCTCTCTGCATCATAGATAAGCATGATATTTGCATTTGGCACATCAACTCCTACTTCAATCACTGTAGTAGAAACGAGAACATCGATTCCCCCCTCTCTAAAGGCACTCATCGTAGCATCTTTCTCCTCGGGTTTCATCCTCCCGTGGAGAAGCTCTACTTTAAAATGCTTCAGACGCTTCCGCCATTTTTCATGCTCCGTTATCACAGAACTTGCCTTCAGATTTTCACTCTCTTCCACCAATGGATAGACTATATAGACTTGGCGCCCTTCACTTAAGTGCTCTTTAAGAAATTTCGTTACCTCTGAGACTTTAGGTTTAGCTCTTACTCCAGTAACTATTTTCTGTCTTCCGGCGGGTAACTCATCGATAATAGATACATCCAGATCACCATATATAGAAAGCGTCAGCGTTCGAGGAATAGGCGTGGCTGTCATCACCAGCACATCAGGTGCTTTCTTCGCTTGGGTAATGAGCTTTCTCCTTTGCTCAACACCAAAGCGATGCTGCTCATCTATGACCACTAGAGATAAGTCCTCAAAGCTCACCCCATCATATAACAATGCATGGGTGCCTATCAAGATTTGCGCTCCCCCTTCCATCTTCATGTAAGATTTTTCCGCTCTCCCTCCTGTTTTTAAACTTATCCTTATCCCGATGGGTTCCAGCCACTTCTTAAAAGTGTAATAATGTTGTTCCGCTAGAATCTGAGTAGGAGCCATTAAGGCGGCTTGATGACCTGAATCTACAGCAGCAAGCATCGCACACATGGCGACAAAAGTTTTACCGCTTCCTACATCCCCTTGAAGGAGACGGTGCATAGGCTCAGGTGATCGCATATCTCCAATAATTTCTCTTACGGATCGTTTTTGCGCACCTGTTAACTCAAATGGTAGACTACCGTGAAATTCCTTAACCAAATCCATCTTTTGCCCCTGAGAAACACCATGGCTCGTTTTGATTTTCTTCTTCTGCCAAAGCACATTCAGCTGAAGCAAGAAGAACTCCTCTAAGGCCAATTCCCTTCTTGCGGCATGAGCCTCTTCTAAAACTTCTGGGAAATGCACTGAACGAAGTGATTCCATACGATCCGCAACGGGACCTGGGTGCAGAAAGGGACGAATACGGGAAGATTCCATTTCCTCGCAAGCCGCCCACATAATTTCTCTTAATCGCCTCTGTGGAATACCCGAAATACTCTTAAAAACTGGCACTATTCGCTCCACATGAATCCCACCGTTCGTACCATCCTCTAAGACTTCGAACTCTGGGTGATCTATCACGAGCCCGTTTTTGCTTTCTTTTAACTTCCCGTAAAGAACGAGCTCCATCCCCACCGCTACCATATTTCTGATATATGGCATATTAAACCAGCGTAGACCTATCCGCCCCCCAAGCGACATTTCCTGCCCCTGCAGAACGAAGACCGCTTCTGAAAACTTACGATTACCACCAAAATGGCGTTGCTTAAAGTCAACCACCGAACCTCTTAAACAAACAGCCTTCCCACTAATAAGAGTTGCCACTGTATCACAACTACTGCGATCCTCATAACGCTTAGGAAGATGGTTCAAAAGCTGGTCTATCTTTTCAAACCCCGCTTTCCTCAAAGCAGAAAAATCCTTAGACTCCACTCCAAGTAATTTCAATTCGTCTTCAACCATGTATCCAGAAATTAGACTTTATTCCACAACTGCTGACCTGACGTGTTGAATCGTCATCTGTAAATTCGTGCGCCCGCGAAACACATTTTTCCCCACCGTATAGCAAATATCCCAAGGTTCAGGGGGAAGTGGTTTCACTCCTCCCCCAAAGAAGATGGCATCTCTTTGTTCCCCGTCTTGAGCAAGGAATAATTTAAGGTGCTGATTCTTTAGCTCCATTGGACTTCTACTATTAGTCACCCCTTTTGACATAAAGACTGGACGAGGGTTCCCCGATCCAAAAGGTTTAAGTTGGTCATACGAACTAAGAAAATCAAAGGTGAGCTCTTCAAAGCTGACTTCAACATCTATTTCTATATAAGGAGCTCTCTGCTTTTCCGAAGTTTCCGTTAAGAAGTAATCATTCACTGATTGAGAGAACTTCGCAATATTCTCCATCTTTATACTGATGCCTGCTGCCGCATGATGCCCTCCTCCCGCTTCTATATATTCCCTTCCTGCATCGATGGCATCCACTAAAGACAGCCCATTGAGACTCCTACCACTGCCTTTTCCATTACCCTCCTCATCAAAGGCGATGATAAAGCACGGCTTAAAATACCTTCTCATTATGCGAGCCGCCACGATCCCTACTACTCCGGGATGCCAGCCGCTCTTACCTAAGATAATACAAGCCTGCTCATCTAAGCTCTCCGTTTTAACCATTTCCACCGCCTCCTTAAGAATCTCTTTCTCAAAGCTTTGTCTCTCTTGATTATAACGATTTAAACGAGCTACTAGATACTCTGCAGTTTGAACGGAATCTGTCAGCATGACTTCTAGAGCCTCCTTAGGCGCATCCATACGCCCGGCGGCATTAATTCGAGGAGCAATTTTGAACCCTATATCTTCTGACTCCGGAAATTCACCTACTCCTGCCGTTTCTTTTAGTGCGATAAGCCCTAATTTTTGAGTCACTCCTAAAGCCTTAAGTCCATGACGAACAAGAATACGGTTTTCACGCACTAATGGCACGATGTCCGCTACCGTCGCAATTGCGACAAAGTCTAATAAATCCTTTAAAGAAAGGCTCTCTAACATCCTAGTTTTCAAAAGCGCATGGCAGACTTTAAACACTACTCCCGCCGCACACAAATAAGCAAAATCCCCCTCACTATTGGGCGTAAATTTCGCCTTAGGATTAACAATAGCATTACAGTTTGGCCTCTCGATGGTGTTTGACTCGTGATGATCGATCACGAGGACATCCACCCCTGCATCACGTAGCTTTTGTATTTCTTCTACAGAAGATGTGCCACAATCCATTGCTACTAGTAATGAGGTCTGGGCGTTCTCTTCTAAACACCTATCTACTGCAGCCTCGGATAGACCATATCCTTCTTTTGCTCTCAGAGGGATCACAATGTGTGGGCTAAGTCCATATTCAGACAAGACTCTATAAAGTAATGTAACAGAAGTAATCCCGTCCACATCGTAATCTCCAAAGAGGGTCACATTTTCATCGTTATCGATCGCTTGGAACAATCGCTTAACAGCTTCATCCATTTCACCGATTTGAAACGGGTCTGCGAGGTTTTTCAACTTGGGGTTCAAGTAGTCCTCCAGCGAACCATCTGACCACTCACCCCTTAAAGATAATAAATACCTAATAATTCTTGGCAAATGAGAACAATTAGAAGGAAGCGTCTTGGAATGTGGCTGCTTCGTAATCCACGTAGGTTTCATAAGAGGTTAGTTACTGACAAATGAATTTACTCTGATTTTGAATCAAGGAGATTGAAGCTAACGTCATGATTAAGAATAAACAACAGACCAAGTGTCCCAAAAATCAAAATTATGATCATAAGGATGAGAAAAATTCGATAACAACCAGACATGGAAATTATTGTATAAAGAGTCCTCAAAAGATATTCAACGCGAAACTTCTAGACTAACCTGTCTGTGAGAGAAACTCCTGTTCAATAAGCACCAAACCTTGGGTTGCATGTTACCAATTTAAAGCTTGCTTCGTGTTACTAATTAATCTTTCATTGTTGAACATCACCTTTAGATTTCTAAAGAGTGGGCGCATTGCGACCCACTCTTTTGTGTCTAAAGGCAACACTTTAAAACAATGACTAATGATATTGTCGCACTCATTGAGTATTACGAGCGAGAGAAGCAACTAGAAAGGGATCGAGTGATCGCTGCCCTTGAGTATGCTTTTGTTTCCGCTTACCGTAAGATGGTTCCTGGTGCAGAAAGCATTGAAGAAATCAGAGCAAGCATAGACCTGAAGAAAGGCAAAACGACTATCTTTGCTAAATTAACAGTAGTTGCTAATGATGACGTAGTAGACAAATTTAATGAAGTCGCGCTAGAGCTCGCCCAGAAAAAACAACCTGATATTAAGTTAGACGATACTCTTGAGTTTAATATCACACCTAAAAACTTTGATCGTATAGCTGTACAAACTGCGAAACAAACCATGATGCAAAGACTTCGCATGGCTGAGAAGGAAATGCTTTATGACGAGTTTAAAGACCGTGCAGGTGAAATCGTCTCTGGCTTAGTTCGCAGATTTGAAAAAAGCGACGTTCTAGTAGACCTCGGAAAATTCGAAGGGCGTATGCTTCAAAGAGAACGTGTTGTTACTGAAGACTATAACATGGGAGATCGCATCCGTTGCTACGTCGTAGAAGTACGAAATGACAATAGAGGGCCTGAGATTATCCTTTCTCGCTCACACCCGAACTTTGTGCGTAGACTTTTCGAGGCGGAAGTCAGCGAAATAGCCGACCGAACCGTAGAAATTCGTGCGATTGCGAGAGAAGCTGGATACCGCACAAAAATTTCTGTCTGGAGTGATGATGAGCGCATTGACCCTGTTGGCGCATGCGTGGGCTTACGCGGAGCACGCGTGAAAAACATCGTTAAAGAACTTAACAATGAAAAAGTAGATATTATTCCATGGAGTGATGATCTAAACGAATTCGTAACTGAGGCACTCAAGCCAGCACGCATAAACTCCATCAACATCAATGAAGCGGAAAAAATCATCAACGTTACCGTAGATGAGGAAGACTTAAGTAAAGCAATCGGAAGAAGAGGGCAAAATGCTCGCCTCACCTCCCGTTTACTTGGCTGGGATGTTCAAGTGCGTAAAGACGAATCACAACGTGAACAGTTCGAGGCTCGAGTCCACGACGCTGCCCACACTTTAGCCGAACAGCTTGAAGTTTCAGATGAAATAGCAGACCACCTTTACCGTGCTGGAGGCGTTACCGCTGATATGATTACCCAAATGCCTATCGAATATATCTCATCCTCACTAGAAGGCTTAGAAGAGGCAGACCCCGATGCCATACTTGCGAAAGCCCAAGAAGTAGTCGGAGCAAACAGCTAAAAACAAAAGAAAGAGAAGTTATCTATAATGTCTGAAGAAAAACCAAAAGAGAAAGGAAAAGTGCTAGATCTTATAGATCAGCCGAAGAAGTCACGTCGCCAGAGGCAACGTGATAGCGTAGAAAAACCAGAAACTCTGGCGGACAAGAAAGCAGCGGCATTAGATATCTTCGATGAAAATGGAGGAGCCAAAAAAACCAATTTAGCTAAAAAGACGAAACAATCTGGTAAAGACCAACTAGCTCCCATTTCTAAACTCCTAGACGAAACTCCTGAAGAAGAGCCTTTAACTGAAGTGATTTCTGAAGATGACACTCCAGAACTTTCCGATGATAAGGTAATATGCATTAAACCCCCGATCATTGTCTCAGAGCTTTCTGACCTTATGGGTTTAAAAGTGTTCGAGCTCATGAAAGATCTCATAGCCTTAGAAATTTTTGTTGCACCACATCAAGCAATCGAGCCAGATATTGCCGAGAAACTTTGTGAAAATCATGGGTTCGTATTCGAGCGTGAAAAACGAGCTAAAGGAGCTGGAGTCCACAAGAAAGAAGAAATCATTGAAGAGCCTGTAGCTGCAGAAGAAGAGCCAGAAGAAACGCTAGTATACCGCGCTCCTATTATTACTTTTATGGGACACGTTGACCATGGTAAAACATCCCTTCTAGACGCTTTCAGAAAATCAAGGATCACCGCCAATGAAGCAGGCGGAATTACTCAGCACATTAATGCTTATCGCATCGATCATGATGGAAAGCCCATTACATTTCTAGATACTCCAGGTCACGCAATATTTTCATCAATGCGTGCTCGTGGTGCAGACATCACAGACATTGTGGTCATTGTCATCGCGGCTAATGACGGCATAATGCCTCAGACTAAAGAAGCCATTGCCCACGCAAAAGCTGCTAATAAAACCATTATCGTTGCCATTAATAAGTGCGACTTGCCTACCGCTGACCCCATGAGAGTAAAAACTCAACTCATGGCAGAAAGCCTGAACCCTGTTGACCTCGGTGGTGATATTGAAACAGTGGAAGTCTCAGCATCTACGGGTAAGGGAATAGATGAGCTTCTTGATTTATTAGCTCTTCAAGCAGAAGTCCTCGAACTTAAAGCTAACCCTAAAGCTAACGCTAGAGCAGTAGTCATCGAGTCAAGAATACAACAAGGGCAAGGCCCAACTGCAACAGTTATTGTCGAAACTGGGACACTCACGCAAGGAGAGTCATTTATTTGCGGATCCGGTGAAGGAAAGGTAAAATCCCTTTTCAATGACCTTAACGAAAAGGTGAAAAGCGCAGGTCCTGCGACTCCCGTCGAACTCCTAGGTTTTTCAGAACTTCCTTCTGTAGGCGATGAAGTCGTGGTGATGAAAAACTCTAAAGCGGCGAAGAAGCTCTCTGATGAAAGAAAAACAGAAGTAAGAACAGAGTCTCTCAGTGCTAAACAGAAAACACGGATAGAAGATATGCTCTTCCAAGTGGGAGACGGACCTAAAAAGGCTGTGCTTTCTCTTATCCTAAAAACAGATGTTCAAGGCTCCGTTCAAGCAATCAAAGGAGCGATTGAGGACATCCAATCTGAAAAAGTAGAATGCAGATTCTTACACGCTGCCGCTGGATCCGTTACGGAAACCGATATCATGCTCGCTAGCTCTTCTGATGCAATCATCATGGGATTCAATGTGAAAGTAGAAGGTAAAGCGGTAAAAGCAGCTAAGTCTGAAGGAGTCCAGATCAAACTTTACTCTATTGTTTATGAACTCATTGATACCGTTCGTGATGCGATGCTCGGGCTTCTGGAACCAGAAACGAGAGAGACAGTCATCGGACACGCTGACGTGAAGCAAGTCTTCAAAGTTCATAAAGGCTTTGCTGCTGGTTGCTACGTCAGTGACGGCAAAATTCAAAGAACTTCTCACGCCCGTGTCATGCGAGGCAAGACTCCAGTATTTGACGGGAAAATGTCTACACTTCGCCGCTTTAAAGACGAGGTTAAAGAAGTGAAAAGTGGAACCGAATGCGGCATTAGACTTGGTCAATTCAACGAATACGAAGAAGGTGACGTCATCGAGTGCTACAATTTACACAAAGTAGATCAGACACTCTAATTAGCTGCCTTCTCCGTATAAACTTCGAAAATTAGATGTCTAATCGTTTACATAGAGTAAATGAGCTTCTCAAAAGAGAAATTAGCTCAGTCATACAACGTGATTTCGAATTTAAGAACTCACTAGTGACGGTTACAAGCGTTGATGTAACTCAAGATTTAAAGGAAGCTAAAGTATATATAAGCGTTCTCGGACCTGGATTAGCTAGTGTCATGACTACACTTAGGGAAAAACGGGGTCTCATACAAACAAGGATGGTTAAGAGAGTAGTTCTCAAAAACACTCCTATATTAGATTTCAGACAAGACAACTCAGCTGAAAGAGGAATTAGTATTGTTCAATTACTTGAAGAAGTAGATAAAATACCTACTGCGCCTCCTTTAGAAGAAGAGAGTTAAAGATTATTTGGCTTAAAAGTTTTTAAATATAAACTAGGGTTGAGATGCAAGTCTGGGGGGAAATGTAAAATGTTTTTAAATTAAGGCTGATGCAAATACTGCTAGCCATAGGGTCTCAATCTCTTTTATCGTATGCGATTATTCCGTCGGCGATAGCTTTTGCTAGTGCATCACGGTAAAACCCTTTTTTCATACGTTGCCTCTCACCACTATTACTCACGAAGCCTATCTCAGCTAAAATAGCCGGATTATAAGATTTCCTCAATACATAGTAAGATGCTTTTTTATTTCCTCTATCTGTGGCTCCTACCTTAGAAATCATATTGGATTGTACGAACTGACCTAAAGCCTTACCCTTCGCTCCATAATAGAACGTTTCTATACCTGCGGCTCCTGTTCTACTGGCTTTATTAATGTGTACACTTACGAATATTGCATTTTTATAACGATTCGCTATTGCTGCTCTTTGACCCAAAGTTAAATACTCGTCCACAGTTCTTGTCATTACAACACGATACCCTTTCTTTTTTAAATACCTCTCCAAACGAAATGCCGTATCAAGGGCTAGGTGTTTTTCATAAACTTTACCCCAGCTTCCACCCTTGTCTCGCCCCCCATGACCTGCATCAATAACTACAGTCTCAAAAGCAGAACTTACTAATTGAGAAGAAAGCAACATCAAAAAGGTTAGTATTTTATAAAAAGCGTTCATATTTGTGTATATGTATGAATATATTATAAAAAAATACTTGGCAATCTAAAATTTTAAGAAAAATTAACTTTTAAGAGAAGTGAATAGATTTTTTCAAAAAAAAACACTACCTCGAAAACGGGTGCTTCTAACGCATCATACGGCAAGAAGAGCAGGATTTCTCTAGTGTCAATCAGGACTAAAACTATAAATTTTTCCTGTTTTCTTATTTCTGGTAACGAATTTTCCCTAGACGCACTTTTGAAGGGATTCGGGCGAGATCCTAAAGAAGGGTTTTAATAGATACCTTGTCTCGTTCCTACAGCAGAGACATTTATGAGGAGCAGTTTCTTGTATGGCTCTGCTTCTAAATCAGGGTTCAGAGCAAAGATGGCACGATAATCTCCTGCTCTTATCCTGTAAAACCCTGTGTAGTTTCCTTTCATTTGCTTCACCTTGGGGTGGAGCGTAAGATTTTCATAAGTAGCTAACTCATTGATCGACCCAACGATTTGAGCAGATCGATCTTGTGGAATGCGACACAAGGAGCGAACCGCCTTTCGGGAATAAGTGACCTTATGCACTACGCTAATCCTAATTCTTTTTCGACCTCTTCAGAACTAACAAAGTTCTCCCAATTCCCTTCGGCCATATTCTTCTTTGCCTCCTTAATGGAATCGATTTCCTCTTCGGTTAAATCCAGTCCATATTCCTCTATAAAGTCGATAAAGGTCTCATAGGGCACAACGACTTCAAGCGGACTTCCATCACGACTAAATCGAGTATTTTCCTGTATGAGGGTTTCTGCATTCATAGTCA
>CALLLS010000027.1 GCA_938008215.1 uncultured Verrucomicrobiales bacterium
GCACAGGAGGGCAAGTAGATTTACTTAATGAAGAGCGCCAAATTATAGCGGAGATAAAGAATAAGTATAACACCGTGAAAGGGAGTGACTTAAAGAATGTTTACCATGAACTAGATGATCTTATTTCTCGTAAAGCCAGCAGCTATAAGGGTTATACAGCATACTACGTGACAATTATTCCTTCTAGGCCAGTGAAAGTTGATGTTCCGTTTACGCCTTCAGATAAAGAGCGGGGTTCACCATGTCCGTTGAATAATTATATTCGAAAAATAGACGGAGCATCTTTTTACGAGCTCGTTATTGGTCAAGTAGATGCCTTAGAAGAATTATTTTCTGTCCTGCCTAAAGTGATTGAAAACAGAACTAATGAACTCCGTTTACCGTTTAAAAGGTTCTCTCCAGAAGACCTCACCATTTTGGGAGAAAACTTTAAGCTCGCGTATGAATCTAAAGAGAAAGCGAGTTAAGGTGTTTCACCAGAGAGTTTCCAATAGCTTCTCCTAGATTTACAGGGACCGCATTCCCAATTTGCTTGTAAATAGATGTTTGTTTACCAGAAAAGTTCCATTCATCGGGAAAGGTCTGGATACGGGCGTATTCACGCGTGGTAAAGGGTCTAGTTTCCTCAGGATGACATCGTTCTGTTTGTTTTTGAGCTGGAGCACAGGTAAGGGTAAGGGAAGGTTCATCCCAGCTCATACGTCTAGCCATTCCGGTTTTCCCGCCACCCATGAAAAAGCTTTTCTTCATGTAGTCTTTTTGAATTTCTAGTGGGAGATCCCTCCAATAGCCACCTTGAGGAACGAGTTCCATCACTTTACGTTTCGATTCTGGATAGGATTGCCCCTGGGATTCAGGCACGTCATTAGGAAAAAGCTCACCCTTTTTTAATGCGTCTTTAACGGTATAAATTTTTCCCTTGGGAGTGGGCCACGTGAAATTGCTCTCGTTCCAAACTTCTTTTTTAACCCCTACAATAATCACGCGTTCACGTTTTTGCGGCACCCCATGATGGATTGCCTTAAGTAAGGTCGGGGCAAAGACGTGGTAACCAAGGTCATCAAGGACAGATACAATTGTTTCTAACGTTCTTCCATCGTCGTGCCTTAAAATCCCTCTTACATTTTCCGCGAGAAACATCGTGGGTTTTACTTCTCTTAGGCATCTGGCGAACTCAAAGAAGAGCGTTCCCCTTGTATCTTCAAAGCCTAATTTTTTCCCAGCAAAGCTAAAAGCCTGACATGGGAAGCCACCAGAAACTAAATCTACATTGCCAGCAAAAGGTGTGAAATCAATCTTCGCAATATCCTCATGCTGAACATTCCAATTTGGTCGGTTTTCTTTTAGAGTGAGACAAGCGTCTTTATCGACTTCATTTAAAAGTACCGTCTCAAAACCAGCTTTCTCTAACCCAAGGGCGAGGCCACCTGCACCTGCGAAAAGCTCTATACATGAATATTCACGTTTAGGAGTCTCAGGCTGGGAATGGCTCTTCTCAAAAAAGAGGCGACCCTCATCAAACTGTAGTAGCTGTTGCTTAGAATAAACGCGGTGGTCGTTCGTCTCATTTCTATCGGCGTTTAACTTCCCACTTTTATCCCACCTGCGGACGGTTTCCTTAGAAACCCCACATATATCGGCGACGTCTGAAATCGAATAACCATGCATACTGTTCAAAATATGTCTTACACATGGTTCTTTTCAATAAAAAGAAAAGAGTTGCTTTAATTTGGTTTTTTTCAGTCTTCTTATAGAAGTGTATTACTTTTATAAAGATGATGAGAAGGTCTTGTGTTAAATAGGCGAATTTAAACGGGTAAAATGGATATACTAATTACACTTTTAGTTTATCTTTACACAAGGAATCCATCTAGTAGAAGCGTAGTTGTTAAATGTGACTTTTTTGCTGATTACAGCTTCTAAGAAGTCACACAAACACGTGTAAAATAAATTATGAAAAAATATATTGCTGAAGTAATAGGAACGTTCTGGCTTGTTTTTGCCAGTTTAGGAGCGGCACACTTTGCCGCTGGAGTTGAGGGTGTCGGTCTCGGATGGCTGGGTGTCTCATTAGCATTTGGTCTCACCATTGTTACCATGGCATATGCTATTGGTCACATTTCAGGATGTCACCTTAACCCTGCCGTTTCCCTAGGCTTACTGCTTGCAGGAAGGTTTAATGGGAAAGATCTAGTTCCTTACATCATATCACAAGTGATTGGTGCTATCTTAGGTGCTGGAGTGCTTTACCTTATTGCAATGGGACATGAAGGAGGATTTAACGCTGGAGCGATCTCTAATGGCTTCGGAGAGCATTCCCCTGAAGGATATAATCTTAATGCCGTAATTATTGGAGAAGTAGTCTTCACTGCTATCTTCTTACTTGTTATTATCGGATCTACGAGTGAACGTGCACCTGCAGGAATGGCGCCACTTGCGATTGGTTTTACTCTTACCCTCATTCACATGAGCATGATCCCTATCTCAAACTGTTCTGTGAACCCAGCACGTTCTATCGGAACAGCAGTATTTGCTGGTGATTGGGCGATTTCACAACTCTGGGTATTCATCGTTGCTCCACTTGCTGGTGCTGTCCTAGGTGCTGCCATTCACAAGGTTATTGGAGACAGAGATTAAATAATAAAAATTTAAGAAATATTTGATAATGACTACGCTTAATAGATGAAAAGCAAGTAGTTGTTATTTCATATGTGTGTGAGTGGCTCGCCTGAAAAGGCGGGTCACTTTTCGTTTTTAGAGCTGTGCTATAATTTTCTCTTATTTTTCACTAAAAATGTGAATTAATTTTAAGAAAGGCACTCTAACCAGATAGCAATTAAGTTGCTATTTCATATGTGTGTGAAGCGGTTCGCCTGAATGGGTGAGCCGCTTTTTCATAAAATCACAAAGTTTAATCATTTTAATAGACAATTATGAAAAGAGCATTCGCTCATACTGTAGATAAGCAAATAGTAGTAGTAGTATTTTTCATATGTGGAAGGTGGCTCATTCTTAAAAGGATGAGTCATTTTTCGTTATACTAAGTAAGGTTTTACTAGAACTAAGTCCCCCTCCCTCCTTATGAAGTGATTTTTTTCATGGAATGCTTCTTCAAATAAATAGAAAGAATAGAGAGATCTGCAGCTGTGATGCCACTTATGCGTCCTGCTTGACCTAAGGTAGCAGGACGTATGTTAGATAGTCTCTGACAGGCTTCTTTTTTTAGGTTTGGGACTAGGTTATAGTCCAAGTCTTCTGGAATGTGAGTACCTTCTTGTTTCTCCATACGAGAAATAGTATCTTGCTGGCGCTTAATATGCCCCTCATACTTGAAGTCTGTTTCTATAATATTCCAGAGATCTTCAGAATATTTAGTTCGAATACTTTCTGGCAGCATATGCCACTCATTATTGTCTCGGCGGAACCAATGATCTAGTTTTACTCTTTCGTGTGATGTAGCGCGGATGAATTCGGCTGCTTCAGTAAGGGCTTCTATCTTTTCTGTAGCGCGGCGCGCTCTCTCAGTAGAAACGAGCCCTATATCGGCGGCTTTTGGTGTAAGGCGCTGATCTGCGTTATCTTGGCGAAGTAAAAGACGATATTCAGCTCGGCTTGTAAACATGCGATAAGGCTCTATACAGCCTTTGGTGACGAGGTCATCAATCATAACGCCGATATACGCCTCATCTCTACCAAGAATGAAACTCTCCTCCCCTTTCACCTTTAGGGCGGCGTTTGTGCCTGCCATGAGTCCTTGTGCTCCAGCCTCTTCATATCCAGAGGTGCCATTAATTTGCCCTGCGAAGTAGAGTCCAGAAACTTTCTTCGTTTCCAATGTTGGAAAAAGCTGCGTAGGAGGGCAGTAATCATACTCCACCGCATACCCTGGACGCATGATTTCTGCGTGCTCTAGTCCTGAAATAGAACGAATAAAATCTAACTGCACTTCATAGGGTAGAGAAGTGGATACACCATTGATGTAATATTCATGAGTGTGTCTGCCTTCTGGTTCAAGGAAGACCTGATGGCGTGGTTTATCAGCGAATTTAACAACCTTATCTTCTATAGATGGGCAGTAACGCGGTCCCGAGCCTGCTATCTCACCTGCATCAGAGTAGATTGGAGATTTATCTAGATTATTACCGATGATTTCATGTGTTTTCTCATTGGTCCACGTCATGAAACAGTCAACTTGTTCCACGTGGAACGTTTTGTCTCCCCATGGGTTGAGGGTGAAAGTTTCATTTGGCGCTTTCTCAATAGTATCTGCGAGGTAGCTAAAGAGAGGCGGTTTTTCATCACCACCATGCGGTTCACACTTGGAGAAATCTATAGAGCACCCATTTATTCGGCAAGGTGTTCCAGTCTTAAAGCGATCAACCTCAAAGCCTAAGTCCTTCAAAGAATCACTGACAGTGGAGATAGCGTCGCCCATTCTACCGCCTTTCTCGTTTTTCAGACCCACATGCATAAGTCCGCGCATAAACGTGCCCGCACTGAGAATCACAGTCTTAGAGCGAATCTCCATTTGGAGTGAAGTTTGAATTCCTTTGATTACATCATTCTCGACGAGAAGGGTGGCTACGTTCCCTTGATGGAGATCTAAGCTCTCCTGCTGCTCTAAAAGCCATTTCATACGGAATTGATACGCTTTCTTATCAGCCTGTGCTCTAGGTGCACGGACAGACGGGCCTTTCTTAGCATTGAGCATTTTCCATTGAATCGCGGTGGCATCAGTATTGAGCGCCATTGCTCCTCCTAGGGCATCGATCTCGCGCACCATGTGCCCTTTCGCTAGTCCACCAATCGCGGGATTGCAGCTCATCGCCCCTATAGTATCTAGATTTTGAGTAAGGATTGCAGTTTTGCAGCCCATTCGCGCAGCTGCCAGAGCCGCTTCTGTACCTGCATGGCCGGCGCCGATTACGAGGACATCATATTCTATTGGATATCGAAACATTTTGTGATCAAGAGGAATACACTAACTCCAAGAATTTAAAACTACGAATTAGCACTAATCTTCGCGAATGGGTTTAATGTTCCATGTGGAACAATTAAGAAATCTTAAGTATTCACGTGAAATTCATATGAGCTGAGGTTATTACTAGACGAATTAATAAAAATCTGCTTTTTCACTACCATGTCTAAAACTTATTTCGGCACTGATGGTATTCGTGGTAAAGCGAATGAATTTCCGCTTATTCCAGAGATGATGATTACATTAGCACGGGCAATTTGTGAAGTGCTAGAAATCGGTGATGAGGAGAACGTCGTGATTGGTCTAGATACGCGCGTATCGGGCGTAATGCTAGAAGCTGCTTTAACTGCCGCTTTTCTAGCAGAAGGAGTTTCTGTTCATCACCTTGGGGTAGTGCCAACTCCCGTGACTGCGTTTCTAACGAAGGAAACGAATGCAGCTGCAGGTATTATGATCACAGCCTCTCATAATCCCTTTGAGGATAACGGGATAAAGATCTTTAATGATGACGGTTATAAACTCTCTGATGAGCAGGAGCTTGCGATTGAAGATTACCTAGATGATGAAAATGCGGAGATGACAATGGGATCTGTTGGTCTCTCAATGAGTGTGGAGCAGCCAGAAGGTATGTACCTAGAGAAGTTAGATAGTATTGTTGGCGATTTAGATCTTAAAGGGCTCAAGGTAGTAGTTGATTGCGCAAATGGAGCTTCAAGTTTTAGCGCGCCACAATTCTTAGAATCTTTAGATATAGATGTGATTCCAATGGCGGTTGAGCCAGATGGAAAAAATATCAATGAAAAGTGCGGGGCGGTGCATCCAGAAGAGGCGGGTAAGTTAGTCGTAAAAGAAGGCGCAGATCTCGGCGTCTGCTTTGATGGGGACGGGGATCGCCTCATTATGATCGATGAAAAAGGGCAGCCCATTAGTGGGGACCGTATTCTATGCCTAGCTGCTCTAGCGATGCACGGCCGTGGAGAGTTAAAGCATGACACGATGGTGGCCACGGTCATGAGTAATCTTGGGCTGCGTGATGCTTTGCAAGAAAAAGGAATCAAGCTGGAAACGACTGGGGTAGGGGATAAGCTCGTGATGGAGCGAATGCTAGAAGGAGGGTTTTCACTCGGAGGAGAGAATTCCGGACACATCATCTTTGGCGATTACGCCACTACTGGAGACGGGCTCCTTAGTGCCCTTATAGTGATCTCTGAACTTAAGAAAACAGGGAAGCCCCTCTCTGAGCTCGCAGACTGCATGAGTGAGTACCCCAGTAAGCTCACTAACCTCTATGTAAGTGAAAAGCCTGAGATAGAAGACGTGCCCGTGCTTGCGACCGCTATTAAAGAGGCAACGGCAGCACTTACTACTACAGGCAGAACTTTGATTCGCTACTCAGGAACGGAGAAGATGATTCGCGTTTTAGTAGAGGCTAAGGAACAAGCCGACGTCGACCTCTGGTCTGCGCATATCTGTAAAGCAGTAGAAAAGACAATCGGTGAAAAGTAAATTGTTCCATGTGGAACAAATATTATCGCCGCTTTAAGTGTTTTCGCATGTTTTTTTGATTGTAATATCTAAAAATTAATCCGATAATTAGGTTTGTATATCTGGTCTGCGGCAGGCTGGTTGCTCACCGCGCTCTCCCTAGCTAGAGTTGCCCGTGTCCGCGAACAATAAGCTGGTAGCTGATTTGAAAGCTCGAGTCATAGCTTAGAAAAGCTCTCTTTCCAAGTCCCTGCTATGCATTAGGCTTCATTTTTCAGCAGTAAATTGCAGCTTTCACCTCAGCTTCTTCAGCTGCCCTTCTATCCATAGAAACCCAAAGGGAAGAAGGGAGGCAATGAACAAAAGGACGGATTTCTGAAACCCGATCTTTTTGGTTTGCCAACAGAGTAAAAGAAAGAGGCAGAAAGCGACGAATAGCCCGCCGTGAATGGCACCAGGAGTTTCTATGGCATGCGCATCCCCCATGATTCTCTTAAGGTAGATAGCGCAGTAGAGAAGGAAGAGATAGGAGAGCCCTTCTATGACGGAGACGATGCGGAGTGCTGTAAGCATAGTGACGATTACTGACAGAGCGGGCGACAGAGATCTAATAATAAAGAAGGCATGACAGGTTTTTGATCGGCGATTTCTTCTATCGCTTTGCTCCCTACGTGCCCTTCCTTGAAAGTCATGATTTGTCTTTTATTTCCGGCTACAAGGGAATCTATAGCAGCAACGGCGAATTTGAACGCCATCATGCGGTCATAGACGGTTGGAGAGCCGCCCCTCTGAATATAACCGAGTGTTGTTAAGCGCGCTTCTATGCCGAGTGAATCATTGATCCAGCGTGTCATATAATCGCTCATATTTACTCCTTCTGAAACGACGGCAATGAGGGTTTTCCTCCCATCCGCAATTTCCCTAAGCATGCGACTACCAATGGCATCTAAATCATAGGGAATTTCCGGGACGAGGCAGATTTCAGCGCCACTTGTAAGCGCAGAGGTCATCGCCAGGTATCCACAATCGCGCCCCATCGTTTCTATGACGAAGGCACGATTAATGGACATTGCCGTGTCTCTGATAGAATCAATAGAGTTTCTGATGATATTTAGGCAAGTATCCACACCTAGACAATAGTCTGTGCCAGAGATGTCGTTATCAATCGTTGCTGGAATACCGGCAAAAGGAACATGGAAGTCATTATAAAACTGGTTTAATGCGCGGAAGGAGCCATCTCCGCCAATAACGACAAGCTTATTAATCCCTCTTTTTTGAAGGTTCTCATAAGCTTGCTTTCGGTAAGACTCCTCAAAGAAGAGCTTACAGCGTGAAGACCTGAGTAGAGTGCCTCCCTTATGGAGCATTCCAGTGGTGCGATCCTTAGTGGCTTCATAGATTTCGTCTTCTATCAGGCCAGTTAACCCTTCATAAATAAAATACGGTTTTAAGCCTCTACTCTTAGCATGTTGGGCAGCGATCATAGCTGCAGGATTCATTCCCGCAGCATCTCCTCCAGATGTCATTATTGCTACGGAATCTTCTGCCATATTGCCTAATTAGCTTCTCCACCAATTATGTCAACGAATCTCACTTGAAAGAAAGTAAAACCAATATATTACATAAGCCATGTCTTTGATTTCACTCGCAGAGGAATTAGTCTCTTCTTTAGTAGGGTTTTCTTTTCCGCCACCTGTGGCGATGACTTATAATCCACTTACCTATGCTTGGGTGAATCATCAGCAATACTTAAAGAAATATGGGCAAGGTGAGAAAAGGGTTTTATTTTTAGGGATGAATCCTGGTCCCTGGGGGATGTCTCAGACTGGAGTCCCTTTCGGAGAAATTCCAGCAGTGCGAGACTGGATGAAGTTAGATGGACAGATTACTAAGCCAGAGGAAGAGCATCCTAAGCGACCAGTTGACGGCTTTGCGTGTAAACGCTCTGAAGTAAGTGGGAAAAGGCTTTGGGGATACTTCGCTGAGCAGTTCCCTAATGCAGAAGACTTCTTCCAAGATCACTTCGTATTGAATTTTTGCCCTCTTGTCTGGATGAGCGAGACGGGCGCTAACATTACACCAGATAAATTGCCAAAAGAAGTGATGAAGCCCATTGAGGAAGTCTGCATGCATCATCTAAAAGCTGTAATCAGAGAGATGAATCCAGAATGGCTTGTAGGTGTAGGAGCCTTTGCCGAGAAACGCCTTATAGAAGCAAAAAAGGAGTTAGGAAATGAACAGTTAAAGGTAGGCAAAATATTGCATCCATCTCCGGCGAGCCCTGTGGCCAATAGGGGCTGGGCAGAGGCTGCTGAGAAGCAGTTAAAAGAAATGGGAATTTGATAATTTATTCTCAGTCTTTACAGGGAGTGAATAGATGGCTACGTCTCCTTTTGTGAAGCAGCTCTTCCTTATTTTCCCATGCCTTCTTCTGCTCTATGGGCAGGACGATGTTATCACGGGATTTACTGGGTTTAATGACCCTTCCAATGGAGCTGCTGTAGAAGAGAAGGATGCAGGAGCAGGG
Organism: uncultured Verrucomicrobiales bacterium; assembly: GCA_938008215.1. Classification (GTDB taxonomy): domain Bacteria; phylum Verrucomicrobiota; class Verrucomicrobiia; order Verrucomicrobiales; family Akkermansiaceae; genus WTJZ01. Next base: position 8,991 of record CALLLS010000027.1, read on the forward strand.
ATTGATTTTTTCGCGACTATTCCTAAAGCACCTAAGGAACTAGAAATTACTAACGAGGGCGACGCAGAGTATAAGGTAGGGTCTGAGGAGTTAGTGTATCGTAAAAATGTCGTAATTAAGGGTGATACCGGTATCCAGCTCTTCGCGGATGAAGCGATAATAAACCTTAAGGAAGAAAAGGTAACGAGCATCGGGAATGTCAGCGTTTATAATGGCCCTTTTTTATACAAAGGGGAGAAAGCCGTCTTTTACTACGTTGATAAGAAGCTGGATACCAGCTCACTACGCACAGGAGTAGATCCCTTTTTATTAGAAGCCAGCCAACTAAAAAGCGTGGAGCGGGATGGGAAGAAGGTGCTCGTGGCGGAAAATGCACGCGTTACCACAGATGACTATAAAGACCCTAGTTATTGGATCACCGCAGATCAATTTTCATTGTATCCCGATGATGTAGCTATTTTCCGAAACATGAAAGTGAGGATAGGAGGAGTGCCTGTCTTTTGGCTCCCCTATATGGCGCAATCGCTTGATAAAGATTTAGGTTATCACTTCACCCCAGGGGGACAGACAAACTTAGGATTCTTTTTGAAAAATAGATTTGGGATGCATCTTGGTGGGGAAAAAGATCCAGAAACAGGGAAGGTGAATAATCCTGATTACCTTATGCAACTTCATGTAGACCCTTACTCGAGAAGAGGGGTTGGACTTGGTGTGGAATTAAAGGATCTTGATTATGCAAATGATCAAGAACTCGGGATTTACTCACTCTATTGGATTCATGATATAAGCCCTGAGGTACAACGGACGAGAATCGGCAGATCTGGGTTAGTAGATTCTAATCGTTACTTCTTGGAGGCACAGGATAGGAGGGATATAGCTTCCTTTTGGGATGGAAATTTAAGGTTAGATTCTAAGCTCGCATGGCTAAGTGACCGCTTTTTCTTAGAGGATTATGATGAAGACCGATATCGTAATGATCCCCAACCAGATAATAATATTTCGCTGAGCCATACTACCGAAAATACTGTAACGAGCCTCACTGCCCGCTTTCAGCTTAATAACTTTTATGAGACCGATGAACGCTTGCCTGAACTGACTTTAGACCGTATCCGTTCGCCGCTTTTAGGTTCCTCTATTCTTTATGAAAATCAGTCCAGCGTGGGCTTCCTGAGAGAAAGTATAGCGCAGGCAGAAATCACCTCCCTTTCTAATGAAGCACTCACAGCAGCCCCCACAAGATTAAGTGAAATCAATAGCATTTTGGAGGAAAGTGGTTACTTCCGCGCGCACACATGGCATGAGATTTCTAGACCTATAAAAACGGATTTTGGTCTAAACCTTATTCCGCGTTTGGGTGTAGGATATACATTTTACCATGATGATGACAGGGGTATATCAGATGGCAGGGCGCTCTCCTTCGCAGGGCTAGATGCCTCTCTCAAGCTCAATAAGACATATGCAGGCGTGTCAAATGAAAGGCTAGGTCTAGATGGATTACATCACATTATACAGCCATATGCCAGTGTCTCTATTCTTGAGGCATCAGGCTTGGATAGTGGGCTCAGTTTAGTAGATAGGCTCACTCCCATTACACGTCCCAGACCTATTAACGTAGGGCGTTATAGTGCGATAGATGTCTTAGATGATTGGGCCCAGCTTAGAACGGGTATACGCCAAACTTTTTTAACAAAGAGAAATGGGAGGCAACATGACTGGCTCTATTGTGATAGTTATATCGATTTTTTATTAGGAGAGGAAGATTCTGTAAATAGTTTCTCCAACCTCTATAATGAATTGCAATGGCGCCCATTACCCTGGTTATCTCTTAATTTAGAAGCACAATTCCCTATCACAGATTCCGCTAACAATTTTACGGAAGTGTTCTCCTCTGCTAATTTCATGATAGGAAAATCCACGGAAGTATCCGTCGGATACGGATTGCTTAAGAACCATCCCATTGTAGTAGATTCTAA
>CALLLS010000028.1 GCA_938008215.1 uncultured Verrucomicrobiales bacterium
CTCACAAGCAGACCAAGCGGCGTTATCAACATATGGCCAAACAAGGTCTTACATCGTTTCCTCAGGAACTACAGGCAAGCATGCAGGGATGCACGACATCGGCGTCTACACCAAGAATACCAGCAACCCCATCGATTATAAATCATCTGATTTACAGCGGAAGTTGGAGGTGCAACCCATTAAGGAAGGGAAAATTACTGTAGAGCATAAAGACTTAGGAAAAAAATTATACATTTCTGGTCAAGTGAGTGGTGATAAATTAGAATTAAAGCAGATTAAAATACCTAAGCACATGCAAGGAAAAGGGATTTCAAATCAATTATACAGGAGATTATTTGAAGAAGTAGGGCCAGGCATTAAAACAGTTGAATCCACATTAGTATTAAGTAACAGAAAAGTGTATAATAAAGGTATAAACAGAGGCTTATCGCCTGTTGAGGCCGCAGCTTCCACTCCAGGTGCTAGCGCACGAAGCGCACTAGGTTTCACTCAGCATACCTATGATCCGAATAATAGTAAATTAACTTCGACCAGACCCACTCCCGTCACTTTGCCAGAGAAGGCGGATGTTAAGAGTATGAATCAGCCGTCATCTTTAGAGGGACAGCTGAGAATCAGTCGTAGAAAAGAAGGTGCGCATAAAGCAATGGAATTAGTGAAAGTTCCAGCGTACTATGATAGTGCTCAATCAGGTATGCGTGCAGCTGATAAACTAGGTGAAACGGTTAAATTCGGCAGCCATGTAGCTACTAAAACAGACTATTACTTATCGAGCAAATTTGTGCCTGGAGAGTTTCATGAATTTATTGTGCCTAACAGTAAGGGTGGGGTAACTAGAGTTATAGCATCCACAGGTGAAGTAGGAAGAGCAGACACTGATGCCGCCTTAAGGTCATTAAGAAAAAGAATAGGAGATAGTGAACAAGTAACAGTATTAACTGGTGGTCACGGCTTAAAAGGTGGACTGATAAAGCCTGACTTAAATGAAACAATAGGTGATGTAGATACGTTTCTAAATAAAGGTAAGACTGACGTATATGATATGAGTGTTGCGCCCGCCAAGGCGCTTCATAGTCTTCTTGATAAAGGTGGAACAATTATAACAAGTATTTGTAATGGCGAGGCGTGTTTAAAAAATTCACTACGTTTTTTTGAAAAAAAATGAGTTGATTTCATTTGGGGTTGGTGAAATGTTCAAAAAACTACTTGCCATGTGAACATGTTATTTTTACTGTGGTGTGCATATGAGTAAAGAACTTACGAATCGTCAGAAAGAATTGCTAGATTTTCTTAAGTCTGAATTTTCCAACACGGGAATTATGCCTTCCACCCGTGAGATTCAGGCGCACTTTGGGTTTAAGTCTCAGACGGCCGCGATGGGGCATCTCAGAGCATTAGAGAAAAAAGGAGTCATACAGCGCCTTGCCGGTAAAGCCCGTGCTGTTATTTTTCCAGAAAGCTTAGATCGTGAAGAAATTGTGGACATTCCACTTTATGGTAGCATCGCAGCGGGTTATGCTGACGATGCTACAGAGCAGAGGGAGGCTGTCGTTTCGGTGGATGTGAGGTCTCTCGGACTTTCTCATTCGCGCTCTGACAAGCGCTTTGCTCTCAAGGTGCGTGGGGAATCAATGATTGATGCTCATATCTGTGATGGAGATACGGTAATACTTGAGCAAAGAGAACCAAGGCACGGTGACGTGGTGGCTGCTCTCATTGATGGAGAGTCTACGCTAAAGCGCTACATTATGGACGAGGGAAGACCATACTTAAAGGCGGAGAACGAAAGCTATCCAGACCTTATCCCTCTCAATGAGATGTCCTCGCAAGGAGTAATGGTGGGCTTACTGAGACAGTTCTAAAATATCGGGGTGAATTTACTGAACCAACCCTTTCAAGGAGCATAAAGGCATATTACCTTTGTGAAGATAGAGTGTAAGCATTGTATGTTGGTAAAATGTGGAGCTAATCATCAGGGTCATCTGCTAGAGGGGTTATTGGGGTAGAGCTTCTTGCGATCGTAAAAGGCAAAGTAAGATTTGAGGTCTGTAAGACCGATAGGTAAGTGGAAAATTTTACATAACGCGACATTTTTTATAAGTGGAGGATTCATCGAATTTCCCCTACCGCTTCGCCATATAATACAAGCAAATTGGGTAGGGCGGTTTTAGACAAAACCGCCGTTTCTAAGGGAGGATTTGCTCGTGATAATTTTTTTGTCATGTCGTGTGGGGAAACATAGACAAAATCAATCCTTCAGGCTTATCTTCCGACCTTACAGACCTTGTAATAACAGATACAGGGCTAATGCCCAGTGCCGGTATCTGACCGCCCATATAAGGGCTCAAGAATGACTAATTCTCTCTAGTTAGATTATCCTGCGCTAACCAGTATCAAAATTTAAAGGCGGATTGAAAACAGTTTGCCTTTTAAGTTTTCAATATTTTATGAATAACTAAGTTGTGATTTGGTGTTTACATGGAAATATTGGTTTAGCAGCTGACTGGGATATACTGAATCAACATGAGTCTAGCCCATTTAAGGGGCAAACCATAAGAAAAGTAGACCTTTGGCGCTATCAAGAATGTCGGTCTATTGGATTAGAAGAATTTGGAGAGATCTTTGCTTCTGAAGTAGCAGCACAAGATGACGAGCCGTATCTGATAGGCTATTCGATGGGGGGGCGACTAGCTCTTCATGCGCTTTTAGCGAAACCCGATTTATGGAAGAGTGTGACATTGATTTCCACTCATCCAGGGCTTAAAACAGAAAAGGAAAGAGGAAGGCGCAGAGCCTCTGATGCGGTATGGAGCACAAAGGCATTAAAAATGGAATGGGGGGGATTCCTTAACGAATGGAACTCTCAGGAAGTGTTGAACAGCGTCGCTAAGGGATTAGCGAATAGGCATTTACTCCAGCCTCGCTCACAAGCCATAGCTCGGGCATTTAACGCGTGGTCGCTGGGTAATCAGAAGGACCTCAGTGAGATGGTTTCTAAAGTAAACTGTCCCGTAAAAGCTATCACAGGAGAAAGAGATTACAAATATACAAAACTATCCAAAGGCTTCAACTTCTCTGATATGGAAACATTCGTAATCAAAAATGCTGGTCACCGAACGTTATGGGATAATCCGGAAGAATACTTTGATCGCTTTCCGTAAAGCGCACCTAAGATAAAGAGTTTGCTTTTGGTTCACTTCGTTATGAGGAAAGCTCTATATTAGGAATCTATCATTTTTTATGGGAATATTATTTTCTTTCTATTTGCTTAGGCATATGGTGTTAAAGTAATTCATATATGGCTAAAAAAGAACAAAGTAATAATGCCGCTCTAAATCCCTACTTAGAGGCGAGGCGGGAGTGGAATGAGCGTTACGGTAGTTATATTTCTCAGGCGAAAACATGGAAGGTTATTGCGCTTGTTTGTCTTGGGCTAGCGGCAATTTCTGTGTTAGGGGCACTATCAGTAGCGAAAAGACCTCAGTTTAAGCCTTACATCGTAGAGGTTGATAAACTAGGAACAGTGAGAAATGTCACCATGGCTGCGAATCTCAAGGAAGTGACTCCTATGCAGATGAAAGCTCATCTTAAGAGTTGGATAATTGATGCCAGAAGTATTTGGAGTGACCCAAATGCACAGAAACATTCATATAGGCAGGTATTTGGTTCATTAAGTAATAACGCACCAAGTTTTAACTTCGTGCAACAGGAGCTCCGAAAGCGTTGGGAAGCAGAGAATAAAGAAGTCGTTACTGTGGAAATTATAGGTCAACCCTTAAGCCTCGGTAAAAATAGCTGGCAAATGGAATGGCGAGAAATCTTTAAGTCTGCACGTGGATCTGTAGTGAGGGAGGAAATTTGGAAGGGATATATAACTGTCAAGGTGGATGGGAACCCCACAGAGGCTAGTATTATGTCGAACCCACTCGGCATATATATCCAGACAGTAGACTGGGCATTGCAATCTACTAAGGAACTCTAATTCTAAAAGCCATGAAGATAGTTACATTCTTAGCACTTACATTAGCTCTTAGCTTTTCTCAAGAATTTGATAATAATGGATTACCTATGGGATTCCAAGCGAAAGCTAATAAGCTCATCAAAACCCCTCTCAATTCTAGTAATTCCTTGAGGCAAGTAGTTACACCTAAGGATGAGAGCATAGAGATAGATAAAGTCAAAAGTGCAATAGAGACTATGCCAGCTGGCAAATATCTCAGTGTGCCTCTTAATAATGACCTTTATCTGAGTCTTACTAAGGGCACCCAAGGTGAAGCAGCTTTACGCCAAGTACGTGAATGGGAGCAAAACGGAGCACCACCTCAAATTAACTATAATGGAGAAATACGTTATACCCTCGGTTCAGGAACTCCACTTGTGATCGTGAAGACTTCCAATCTAAGTGATATAAAATTTCAAGAAGGAGAAGAAATTATAGATATCCTCATGGGTGACTCTGTACGCTGGGAGATATTACACACTACGGAGGGCGAAGGTGACAGAAGGACTCCTCACATCGTTGTTAAAGCAAAAAAACCTGGTATTACTACCTCCTTAATTGTCTCGACTAATTTCCGGCTTTATCGAATTCAGCTTGCGAGCTCCGCTATTTTCGACACTCCAACAGTGAGCTTTAATTTCCCCGAACGCCCAGATCTTCTTGAGAAGCAGGCCAAAGAAGCAATGACAGCATTTAATCAACAGCAATTTTCTAGAGAAAAAGAAAAGCTAATTAAGCAGTACGAAGAAAAGCTTAAAAACCAAGATTCGCGATTACTCACTTTAGAAGAGCAAATTGCGGTAGCTAACGCGAGTGTGCAGGAGGACAAGAAGCTTGAGAGAATTACTAACAATAAGTCGATCACTCACAATCCAGCTGAGCTGGACTTTAATTATGTGATTAAAAAAAGCCGGTTCAGTAAAAGCCCTCTCTGGATGCCTACTCAAGTTTACAATGATGGGACGAGAACATATATCGTAATCCCTGAAATATCCCGAGTAACTGAAATTCCTATCTTACTCATGCGCTATAACGGTGAAGATGAATTAGTTAACTATCGAGTGGCTGGAGACCGATACATCGTAGATAGGATTTTTGAAGAGGCTAGTTTGCTTACTGGCGTTGGTAGAAATCAAAAGAAGGTTGTTATCAAGTATAATGGCGCTCTCAGATATGGGGGCTAAATGAAATAATGATGAAATTTCAGAATTTTATGTGGAGTGATTTGCGCCAATTCAAAGCAATAATTACAGTGCTTGTAACGGCGCTCTCTCTTATTTCCTGCACTACTGTAGGCAGCACTGAAAGGGTGAATTTTTCAGTGCAAGCTTGCGAAAACATCTCTTCTGAAATTACAAGAAACATAAAGGAATATCCGGATACGATTTACGCTCCTGGAGGGAAACCACTTTTTGAAGCTATTGCTGATAGTTTAGCAAATAAGGGGTTAGATGTTAGAACGAGTAATAAGAGAACTTTTTTTTTAGCTAGAAATAACGGATTTTTTACGATAAAAACAGGTATGTATAATTTATCAGAAGCTTTGGTGATCATTAATTCTCCGTATTTTAAAGTAAGTCAGCTGTTTGATTCTGAAAATGGAACACCTACTAGTAAGCAGTCACTCCTCTTAAAACCTCTCAAAAACAATTAAATGTCTGACAAATTATTAAATCAAGATATTGATCCTGAAAAAGGGGTGAAACGCCTTAATGCCAAACCTCTATATATTGTTATTGTTATCGGGTTAATAGCATTTTTCATTCTAATATTTTCCATTTTCAGCAAACAGAAAAAGGATATTAAGACTGCTGAAGAAGCAGATGACCAAGAGGAGGTAAAGGCTGACTTAGATGTAGCAGAAAGAATTGTAACAGATGGTCCGATTAGAAATTATAATAGACCTACTAATACCACCACGAGAGGCGGAAATAGAGTTCCCCTTAGTCCAGACGGTTCTGACCCTAGTTTGAATGGTAATGAATCAGAGCTTGTCAAATCGCTCATGTTGCGGATTCAAGATTTGGAAGGCGAAGGTAAGACCACAGGAGGCTTAAGAGAACGAATTCCTACTGAAGAAGAACTAGCTGTTGCAAACAGCTCTATGAGAATTTCGTTTTCTAGTAAAGGTTCTGAAAGCAGTAAAAATGGGAATGATAACAATACACAAAGTTCTAGGATTGCGGTGAATGATACAGATCAAGCGCAGATTAAAGAAGAGAATGATGATTTAAGAAAAGAAATAGAGAGGTCGAGGAGAAGGGAGCTAGGCATTGATGAGAATGGAAATCCTGTTTTGCCTGTAAATCCCTTTACAGACTCCGACCCAATATTAGGTGAATCTAGGGAGGAGGGTGCTGCTATGGCAGCTTATGAGAGTAGAGGAGAAGACGGATCGGTGATCCTACCATTCAAGGTTCAAGATCCAGTTACTCACTTAGAATTAAAAGCTGGGAGTATAATAAATGCAACTTTGATTAATGGTATTAATACGGACTTAGAAGGAACAACAATTGCACAAATTAGTTCTAATATTTACGACTCTCATTCTGGTCAGCATCTTTTAATACCTCAAGGGGCAAAACTATTAGGCGAGTATGGCTCTTCGCAAAGCTTTGGCGATACACGAGTAGGTGTTACATGGAACAGGTTGATTTTTCCTAATGGGAAAAGTCTAACATTAGGGTCGATGGCAGGTGGTGATACTCAAGGATACTCAGGATTAAGAGATAAGGTTAATAATCATTACCTCAAAATTTATGGAGGAGCATTGGCTCTCTCGGGTGTTACCACAGCTGTAGCAACGGCTGGCAATGCAAATAATGTTGCCGTGGGTAATCAGAATGTCACACAAACGGCACAGCAGGAGGTGGCTCTTAATCTAGGGAGGTTAATGACACAGCAATTACAACAGTCTTTAAATATTGAGCCTACAATTATCATTAGACCAGGAAAAAGGGTAGCCTTGATCGTGACTCAAGATCTAACATTTGAAGAGGAGCATACAGACCACCTTCATTTTAATGGAGCTTATCAGCCTAATAGCCAAAACGCTTACTTTGACCCATCAATGGGCGTTACTGCTAGGAAGCCATATAAAGAATACTCTAAGTAGTTAATATCGATTAACTAATAGACGGAGTTTAATAATTTGTAAGACAACTCAAACATAAAAAATAATGAGTAAAATTAAAATCAGGAGGCTTACAATCTTATTTGTAATGGCTCTAATAGGTGCCTTGATCGCCTTCTCGTTTAGCTACAAAGAAGCTAAGAAGCTTGGGGAAGATGTTTCTCCGCTAGCTCACGTTAAATACCTCGTAGATTATGACAACATAAAGGAGGGGAACGGTCCAGTATCTGTGTTTTATGCGATTACTTTCATATCTATTGCTTTCAGTAGCATAGTAGCAATGAGGTATAACTTTAAAAGTGGGTTTTTAAAAGATTTACATGGTTCTGCTAGTTGGGCGACCAAGAAGGACATTAAAGAGGCAGGGCTACTAAAAACATCAGGTGTGTATGTCGGAGGTTTTAGGAAGAACCCAAGAGATCCTCTGCTTCACCTTCGTGATAATACAAATACAAATATAATGGTGCTTGGACCTACTCTGTCAGGAAAAAATGCAGGTATTATGATACCAACTCTTTTAACCAATGCAGAAAAGTCATTTTTCGTGTATGATATGAAGGGGCAAAGTTTTCATTTCTCATCAGGTTGGAGAGAGCGAACTGGTAGTAAAGTCTTCGCCTTTAACCCTGGTTCTAGTGAAAGCCATAAATTTAACTTTCTCGCTGAACTAGATCCTAAAAGCTCAAATTTCGAAAAAGACGTCCAGAATATAGCAACCGTTATGGTAGAAGAATTTGTCATAACGCAGATGAGTAAGTATGAGCATATTAAGGCTCATGCCAAAGAGGTGCTTATGGCTGGAATAATTCACGTTTCTATTGATTATCCAGAAGAGAAAAGGAATATTTATCAAGTAGGTCAAATTCTTAAAATTTCATCTGAGCAGATGCATGAAGCCTTTCAAGGCTATTACGAAGAATGTTCTCACGAGGGGGCGAGACGTATATTCTTAGAGTTCCTAGAGTCCGATTCAGATAGACAAGGAGGGGCACTGTTCTATTTTAAAAGTATTTTTGAGTTATATCTAGACCCCAATATAGTGAAAAACACATCAAGCTCCGATTTTACATTATCAGACTTATGCGATACCGATTACCCAGTAACCGTCTATTATATAATGTCTCCAGAAGACGTAAACAGGCTTAAGCCAATTACAAAACTCTTCATTACACAATTATACTATAAAATATATTCCCGAGATAAATTTAAAGATGAGAATAAGGCGATTACTCTTATTTTAGGGTCCTTTGGATCTATTGGCTACATGGAAATAATGGAAAGGGCGCTTTCCCATTTGTCTAATAATAACGCCAGACTCATTATCTTAGCACACAGTATTGATCAATTACATAAGCACTATAAAGAGGTAGAATACCTTATTGGGAATTGTAGTACGCTGGTGGCAATGACTCCCAATGACAATGTGACTGCTGAATACTTAAGTAAAAAGCTAGGTATTAAAACAGTATTACGTAAGAAAATTTCCTATTCAGGTAGAAGGTATGGATACATTGGTCAAAAATCAGAGGGAATGGAAGAGATTGCAAGACCATTAATGACACCAGATGAAGTCTTTAGATTGCGAATGGCGAGCATAGGTAAGTATAACTCCAAAGACCACTCGGGTGAAGTTCTTATAATGTCTGGGGGGCATAATCCCATCCGAGCCAGACAGGTGCTGTTCTATAAAAATAAGATATTAAAAGCAAGATCAGAGTTGGAGCCAGTAAATTTAACCGTAGATATTTAGAGGCTCTTAATTGCAAATACATTATGAACGTAATACTCATTTTATTAAGCACATTTATTCTAGTTTATGGGCAACCATTAAAATTCTCTAACACTCAGAAGCTTGACGAAGGTATTGAAAAGGTTAAAGATATTAAATCTTTGCTAAGTATTAATTGGAGTGAAATATCACAATTGCCTGAGCCTCCAGATGACCAAGCCGAATCTGGATTTCTTATAATGCTGCAAGACGAGAAACTGAATGATGTTGTAATTGCAAAAATCAAGGAGCAAGAATTCCTCGACTTTTATTACTTTGGTAAAGATTTGTTTGAAAACAGGCCCAATACAGAAAAACTATTTAAGGTAATAGATCTGGAGTCTAAAATTGCGCTTCTAAACCAAAAGCTGAAGTTTGACAGAGTTCGCCCTAAGTATGTCAACACTGCGCTGAATGAAGTAATAGAAACCCCAAGTTATCCGTCTTACCCTTCGGGAGATGCTACCCAATCACGCTTGTTCGCAATGCTTTTTACATCTTTAGACCCTGCAAATAAGGATAAGTATATGGCTCTTGCGGATGAAATAGCTTTAAATAAAGAATTAGCAGGACTCAATTACCGGAGTGATTCTTATATCGGAAAGCTCTATGCTCAATTTATATTAGGAAAATTAATGGAAAACCAAATGTTTCAAGGTCTCTACTTTGCGGCAGTTAGCGAATGGGGAAAAGAAGACGATTTTGTTGCGAAATTTGCAATCCTTAAAGTATTAACACTGAAACAATAGAGGGTCGATCAATCGATAAGGACTTTAAGTTCCTAGTAGGCTGTGTTTGATCAATATCATACCTTATCCAAGGACATTTGGGCGATGATGTCTTCTTGGATATGACCAAAGTGACCATTACTCATCGTGATCATGATGTCCTGAGACTTCACTTTCTTTTTTAGGAATGCTAAGATCTCTTCGTTTGTTTCAAAGAGAAAGGCTGGCACACCAAGACGGTTAATCATCTCCGCTACCTTCGGGGAGTCCATAAAGTCCGTGACATCATCATTATGACGAAATGGTGGAATTTTTAGGATTGCCAAGTCAGCGTCTTTAAACGCTGCTGGATAATCACCTTCGAAGGACTTTCGGCGGCTCGAGTTCGAGCGTGGTTCGAAGATAGCGATGATACGGTGTTCCTCTTTCGGGTAGCGCTTTCTCATTCCCGTTAACGTTGCCTCTACTGCCGTTGGGTGATGCGCGTAATCGTCAATCAGTTCAATCCCCTTCTCAGCGCAATTCGCGAGCAGTTCTTGGCGTTTTTTCATTCCCGTAAAGTGGGAAATCGTTTTCTTAAGTGAATCAAAGGGGAGTCCGTTTTCGAGGGATACTCCAAGGGCACAAGCAATGTTTAAGCAATTATATTCACCCGTTAATGGTGTCTCAACTCTGCCGAGATCCTCTCCATTCAGCTTGAAGTCCAATATTTGGAGGTGCGCGTTCCGTCCCTCATGAGAAACTTGCAAATTGGCTCCCTCAGAAAACCCGTAAGAAATTACTTTTCCTCTACAATACGGACGAAGTTTCACGGCATCGTTATCGGCACAAAGGTAAACTGTGCTCTCCGCGTCCATTTCCTCTACAAGATAGCGGAACGCTGTGAAGTAATCTTCCTCATCCTTATAAATGTCAGTGTGATCAAGCTCCAGTGAGGTCACGATGAGATACTTAGCTTTATAATGAAGGAACTTAGGACGCTTATCAAAGAAGGCGGTATCGTATTCATCTCCTTCAATAAGGAAAGACTTCCCATGACTCGTGGCGTATGCGGTGCTTTCACCTTGTATCACGCCTCCAACCAAAAAGCTGGGATCGGCACCTGCGTTTAAGAAGAGTTTAATGAGTAACCCTGTCGTCGTCGTTTTTCCGTGCGTCCCCGCCACCACGATTCTCTCCTGCTCACCCATAACAAAGGTGGAGAGAGCCTCCGCAATAGAGATATATGGCACGCCTAATTCTCGTGCAGCGATCGCTTCTACATTATCTGGACCCAGCGCATTTCCGATGACTACTAGATCTGCTCCTTTCACGTTGTCCGCAGAGAAAGAACGCTCTGAGATACCCAGTTCATCCAGAACAAGAGACATGGGAGCGGCATAGGTGCTATCTGATCCCGTTACGGAGTATCCTTTCGCTGATAGTAAGCCCGCTAGTGGAGCCATTGCCTTTCCGCAAATCGCACTGATATGAATCGTCTTTACATCGGACAGTGCTGGAATTTCAGTACGTGTTGCACGTCGTGCCTCTTCATGTGAGAGGCCACTTATTTTTTGAGCAAAATATTCTTCTGAAGTCATTAATATGGTGAGATTGTTAAAATGTAGGAGCTGAAATACGAGCATTTTCCCGCTCATCTAGGCGAGTTTTTAATATCCGATCCGCCGTTTCACGGATCATTTGCTCCATTACGTTTCGGAGATGGCTTCCTTTTTGGTAATCAGCAGGTGCGATGTGCTTTACTCTCCCAGCGTAAGTAGTGAGATTATAACATTTACTGAAACTCTTTCCGCTTGGGTCTTCTGGATTATAGACAGCGATGGCATGACCACCATTATTCTTCATGACGGTAAAGCAAGGGACATCAGTGGGACCGTCTCCCACGTAAATCATGTTTTCAAAAGGAATAGGACGCTGATCTGCTGGCATGTGGTCATTCACATCCTCATTATGTTTAAGCATACCTTTATTAATACGAAAGAGGTACTGTGTCTTTTGGGTGTGAGAAATCGTGCGTTTAGGAAAGGAAATCTTCCCGTTCTCTTCTCCGAACTCACAGCCGAAAATGGAGGTCATATACGGCTTAAGATCACACCCTTCAATTAAAGCCTGTAAACCAGAAGAGACAATGTGATACTCTATCTTAATTCCTGCTAGCTTATGCTCAGGAGTTAACGCTGCCCGCATCTCATCAAAGCATTCAGGAACACCTGGGAAAAAAGTGAGGTTTTCCCCCAGCTGTGTTAGCCTCTCATTGGTCACCTGATCCATTCCCAGGTAATCCAGCAGGCACTTCATGTAAGCGAGTTCACTTTCCCAACCCTGTTCATGACAGAGCGTATTACACTTCTCCCAAAACTGCTCAGAAGCAATCCCAAACGCTGGGAACAGAACATCATTCTGCATGTAGATAGGACTTAGCGTTTGGTCATAATCAAACACTAGCGCAATAGTCGTTTGTGGAACAGACATAAGCTTCTTAGATAGACAGAAAAGCAATCTCCTAGCTAAATAACAAGGAAAGAGTGGAAAAACTAAGAACGCTTGTTTAAAATTTCTGATATGCCATCCCGCCTCGCCCTCATTGATGTCGTAGGACTGACCACTGGACTCATAGAAAAGCATGGAACGTTCCTACAGGAATGGAGCGCGCGAAAAACCGTATCCACATTTGAGCCTGCCTTTCCCGCAGTCACCACTACGGCACAATCCACCTACCTTACGGGAAAGTCCCCTGCAGAGCATGGCATCGTTGGGAATGGTTGGTATGATCGCACGGATGCCGAACATAAGTTCTGGAAGCAGTCTAATCACTTGGTCTCTGGGGAAAAGGTTTGGGAAACGCTGAAAAAAGAGAATCCAGACTTCACCTGTGCGAAGCTTTTTTGGTGGTATAACATGTACAGCTCCGCTGACTACACTATCACGCCGCGCCCGATGTACCCTGCGGACGGGAGAAAAGTCTTTGATGTTTACACCCAGCCAATGAAAATGCGGGAGGAGATTAAGGTAGATCTCGGAGACTTTCCTTTCTTTACCTTTTGGGGGCCAAAGGCAGGGATTGCTTGCTCGCAGTGGATCGCTAAGTCTGCTCAATGGGTAGAAGAAAAGTATACGCCAAACCTGAACCTCATTTACCTTCCTCACCTAGATTATATTCTTCAGAGAGAAGGTCCGAATGGAAAAAGCGTCGCCGCCGAATTCAAAAAAATTGATGACGTCCTAGAAGACTTAATCAGCTACTTGGAAGACAAAGACATAGAAGTCATGCTCGTCTCAGAATACGGTATTAGTGAAGTCTCTAAGCCTATCCACCTGAACCGCCTCTTCCGAGAACAAGGCTGGATCACTATTAAAGAGGAGCTAGGGCGAGAGCAGCTAGACCTAGGTGCTAGTCAGGTCTTCGCTATTGCAGACCACCAAATCTCCCATATTTACCTTAACGACCCCAGCTTAAAAGAGCAGGTTCGCTCCCTACTGGAAGATACTTCAGGGATAGAAGCTGTGCATGATGGAAAGGAAGAGTTTGGCACGGGAATTGGAGGCGAGCGCGCTGGTGACTTGGTGGTAGAAGCCACTCCCGATAGCTGGTTCACCTATTACTATTGGCTGGATGATGCCCTCGCTCCAGACTTTGCCCGTTGTATCGATATTCACCGCAAATGTGGTTATGACCCGGTAGAACTCTTTATAGATCCAGAGCTCAAACTCGCTCCCTTAAAAATCGCTACCTTTCTCGCCATGAAGAAACTCGGCTTCCGAGTCCTCATGGATCTCATCCCGCTAGATACAACCCTAGTAAAAGGCTCACATGGCAGGAGAAATGTCCCCTCACATGAGCAACCTTTATTCATTGGAAATCAGAAAGTCTCAAATGCTGAAGAGGTCTATCAGGCGGTGAAAAAGTGGTTTTCTTAGCCCGAACTCAGAGATTAAGAACAAGAATTTAAAACAATGGCTTTACCAGCCACCGCCTCCACCCCCTCCGCCAGAGCTTCCACCGCCCCCACTTCCACCGCTTGATGAGGGGGAGGTGGCTGCAGAAGAAAGAGCCGAGCCCAGCGCTCCGCCAAGTGCCGCACTTGATAGGAAGGTATGGGATCCTGAGAAATGCCCTGTATAGAAGGACGGACGATAGGAACTCTGGTGTTCTGCCATGGCTGCCTTTTCTAGGGTGTCCGCAAAGGAGCTCGTCCAGTTTTCTCCTACTCCAAGCGCCATTGCATAAGGGAGGAATTCTTCGAAGTGTTTTGGTGTTTGTGCAGGTGCTTCTGCCATATTAAGGCGGTCTTTCTCCGCCACACTAAGGTAATGTTTTAAGCCCTCTATGTGATCCAATATTTTTCTCCCTTCCCTAGTGGGTGCTTTCATCAATTTAGAAAAAAGCGCATTAATTCCTGTAATAGTAATGATGAGGACTAGCAAAAGCGGGCTTGACGCTTTTAGAAGCATAAAGGCACCAAAGCACCAGAAACCCAAAAACGGGATAGAAAAAAGGAATATAGGTAAAGCTTTAGCAAATTGCTTTTTTAGAAGAGCTTTGACCCAGGTGGAGACAAGGGCAAAGCAGCCAAAAGTCCAAATTGTTAACCATACGGTGAGAAAAATACCCTCTACATTTTTAAAGAAAATTAAACTTAAACCTAGGGTAGCTATTGAAAGAGCAAGACCAGGTAAAAGCCATTTAACATTTTTGTGAAATAATTTATCAACGTATTTTTCTTTTATCTCGGTATGATGTGCTGCACGCGCACCAGCTATCGTCCTGTGATTCTTTTGATCTAGTAGCAATTTATCTTGTGAGCTGAAGAGTTCAGAATTCAGAACATCTTCTTCTCCTGTTAACGATGCTGAGGCTTCTCGTTCTTTCTTAGATAAACTATACTTATTACCAGCATGCTCAATCATCAATGCACCCTTTTGAGCTAGTTCCACTACCCCAGCCGTAAAGCAATCGTTATCATAATTCATTTTTTTGACGAAGCGCACTGCACCTGCCGACATACCCTCAGGTGCTGTAAACTCTGGGAAAATGATGCCTTTTCTGGGATCTCTTCCCACATAGAGCCAGGCTCCGAGAAACCAAGATATTGTTGCGACGAACGCTCCGAGAATGAAGAGCAGCATTTTAGGAAGCTTCTGCTCAGAGAGCGTAAGATACCCTTTTGGGATTTGTGCTGAGATGGTTAAGCCTTCTCTGGCTCGCAGTGGTTTAGTAAGAATGAATTCTACGGAAGAACCATTTTTTTGAACTCTATAGTTTTGCTCCTTTTCTCCTTTTTTTCCGGTATAGGCACCCGCGTTTATGCATTCTGCTCCTGCAGGAAATTTAATGGTGCAGGTGGAATTTAAAATGGGAAAAACCCAATGATTACCGGTGACATTCCAATAGAGCTCATCAGCATTTTTCTGTGAGAGCATCCATCCATTGGTGCGGTATTGTATGACATAGGTATAAATCCCAGGTTTTAGGATTATATTTGAATTTCCAATCTTTATCCGCGTGCCACCTGGTTGTTTTTTAAGTCCGTATGACTCTGAAACTCCATTTTTAGTTACTTTGATAACTTTAAAAGGCAGCTCACTCGTAATACCCCACTTATCTTTCACAATATGCGGAAAGTCTCGGTAGATACCACGATTTATTTTATTATTCATGGCGCGAACTTTAATTGATTCGGTAATATCCAGCGTTCCGTCTTCCTCTACTAATACATCCACGTCATAATTTAAGATCTCTTCTTGCTGAAATGCAGAAAGAGGTAGAACGAGAAGAAGGAAGAAAGTTAAGAGTCTCAAATTCATATAAGCGTGAGTGAGGCAAAGGTTCTTACGTTGTAGTAAATCCTTATAAAATAAAGGTTGGAGGCGAAGGCGGGATTTGAACCCGCGAATAAAAGTTTTGCAAACTTCCGCCTTAGACCACTTGGCCACTTCGCCTTTTGTAAATTTCTCGTAATGGAAATTACGAGAAATTCGTTTTAGATGTAAAATGATTTATGTCAATCTCAAGTTGAGTTTCGTTTCTGGCGAGCTGTTCTAAAGTGGCTTACAGTCTTAGTTACGTGTATTTAAGCACCTCTTCAATGGTGGTAACGCCGCCATAGATATTTCTGAGTCCGTCTTGGCGTAGGGTGCCCATGCCGAGCTCGATTGCCTTTTGCTTTATGACAATTGTGGGCGCACGCTCGGTAATGAGCTCTTTAATAGGATCAGTAACATCGAGAAGCTCGAAGAGTCCTTGTCTCCCGCGGTAACCAGATTCACCACAGGTTTCGCAGCCTTTCCCTGTGTAGAAATTCTTATCTCCGAATTCATGTGGAGAGAGCTCTAGCTGCTCTAGAATCCCTTCATTTGGCTCGTATGCAGTATGGCACTCTCGGCAAATCTTCCTTACCAGACGTTGTGCGAGAATTCCTTCTAGTGATGCGGCGGCGAGGAAGGGCTCTACACCCATATCAATGAGGCGTGTTACAGTTCCAGCTGAGTCGTTCGTATGAAGGGTGGAGAGAACCAGGTGTCCAGTGAGGGAGGCTTGAATAGCGATCTGTGCGGTCTCAAGATCCCGAATCTCTCCGACGAGAATTTTATCGGGGTCTTGACGGAGGAATGCACGCAGGATCTTAGCAAAGTTTAGATCAATAGCTTCATTCGTGGGGACTTGGATGATGCCATCAATATCGTACTCCACAGGATCTTCAGCGGTGAGAATCTTAGTGTCGATAGTATTGATGTCTCTTAGGGAGGCGTAAAGAGTAGTCGTCTTGCCTGCACCCGTAGGGCCTGTGACGAGGAAAATGCCGTTCGGTTTTCTCACCGTAGTCTTAATAT
This sequence comes from uncultured Verrucomicrobiales bacterium, assembly GCA_938008215.1. Classification (GTDB taxonomy): domain Bacteria; phylum Verrucomicrobiota; class Verrucomicrobiia; order Verrucomicrobiales; family Akkermansiaceae; genus WTJZ01. Next base: position 16,461 of record CALLLS010000028.1, read on the forward strand.
AGGAGTCTACAAACTCTGGAAGCCCGAGGTCTTTAAGGTCTAGGCTAACACTGGAGCGGTCAAGCACACGACATACGACGGATTCTCCATATTGTGTAGGCAGAGAGGAGACCCGCATATCCACCTGCTTTTCCCCAATTATTTTTACGATCCGGCCATCTTGGGGGACGCGCTTCTCCGCGATGTTCATGTTCGACATGACCTTCACACGCGAGATGATAGGAAGGGCTAAAGAAGCGGGCGGGGGAGCCATCTCAATAAGAGCACCATCCACACGATAGCGAATTTTAAAGTCTCCTTCAAAGGGCTCAAAGTGGATGTCAGAAGCCTTTTCCTTCACAGCTTGATCTAGAACGAGATCAACGTATTTTATGATGGGAGCGGCATTTGCCTCGTTTTCTAAATTTGTAGCGTCTGTAAGGGAGGCGTCTAGTTCGGTGAGGATTTCATGAATGGCGGAGCTGTCATGCCCATAATGTTGGTCAATCTGGGTTTCTACTTGGTTCGCAGGAGCGATGGCTACCTTTATATCTCGCCCGAGCGCGAAGCTGAGGTCTTCTACAGTTTGCGGGTTAAGAGGATCAAGAAGCGCGACCGTAAGCGTCTTACCATCTGAGGCTATCGGAAATGCACCGTGCAGTCTAGAGAGTCCTGCGGGTAGGTTAGCTAAGAGATCATGTGGTGGAGCGAAGCCAGAGAGGTCTACCGCTTCTAACCCTAACTCAGTAGCTACTATTTTCCATAAGTCATGATTACTGGAGAGAATCTCATAATCGACGAGCGTCTCTGAGAGCGATTCACCACTGATGTCGATGGAATTGAGGATCTCTTGGGTTAGAGCCTCATCCAGCATGCCTCGCTGCTTTAAGATGTCTAGAAACTGATTGTTATCCATATTATGATTTAGTCTTCTTGCATGGTGGTGGATAAGACCTCTTCCGCAGAGGTGATGCCTGCGAGGACTTTCCTAATTCCATCTTCACGGAGGGTTCTCATACCGAGTTCTCTTGCTCTTCTTCTTAACTGCGGGGAGCTGAGATTATCATTAATGAGGTGGCGGACTTCATCATCGATCAAAAAGATCTCAAAGATTCCTGTACGTCCTTTATAACCTGTATGGCGACATTTAGCACACCCCGTGGGACCGAAGACTTGCGTAGCTTCCGCCCTTTTAGGGTCTACGCCTAGCGTCTTCATTTGGCTTTCATTTAAGGTCACGGGACTTTTACAATGATCGCATAAACGCCGCACTAAGCGCTGCGCCACAATGGCACGGACGGCGGAGGCAATAAGAAAACGTTTGATACCCATATCAGCTAAACGAGCAACAGCACTTGTTGAATCGTTTGTGTGAAGGGTGGAGAAGACGAGGTGGCCAGTGAGGGAGGCGTTAATCGATATATTAGCTGTTTCTTGGTCACGGATTTCCCCTACCATGATGATGTTCGGTGCCTGTCTTAGCATGGAACGAAGAGCGGCAGCAAAGGTCATGCCGATTTCTGCCCGCACCATCACTTGGTTAATCCCAGAGAGTTCATATTCCACAGGATCCTCTACTGTAATGATTTTTCGATCAGGCTTATTAATTTCATTCAGGCAAGAATACAGGGTCGTTGTTTTACCTGATCCGGTAGGTCCCGTAACTAGGATGATACCGTCTGGTAATTTCACTAGTTCACGGAAGAGAGATAAATCATCTGACATGAATCCCGCTTGATCCAACCCCAGGCTTACTGAAGTCTTATTTAAGACACGCATGACGATGCTTTCCCCATGGTTACTCAGCACGCTGGAAACCCTGAGGTCTATCTCTTTCTTGCCGATTTGCATTTGGATTCGTCCGTCCTGAGGCATACGCTTTTCAGACATTTTCATGGTGCGGCTCATCACTTTTAGACGTGCAATGATCGCTGGAAGCAGCCGTTTAGGATGGCTACCAACCTCGAAAAGCTTTCCGTCAAGACGATACCTTACGCGTAGGGATCGCTCTAAAGGTTCAATGTGGATATCGGAAACTCCTTGGCGAATGGCTTCCGCTAGGAACTGGTTCACCATTTTAATGATGGGCGCATCTGCTTCATTTGCAGTCTCTGCCCCTTCTGCTCCAATTACGGTAACGTTATCGTCGCCACCTATGAGGTCACTACCATAAAGAGCGAGGAGGGAGTCATTAATAGCGGAAGAAGTGGCAACAAAGATATTTAATTGGCGCCCTAAAAGGGTGGAAAGGGTGTCTGATAAATCAAAATTCAGAGCGTCTACTAATGCGATAGAGAGCTGGAGTCCGTCATCCCCTAGAGGCACTACTTTATAGCGCTCCGCGACATCTTTTGGGATCAGAGCCTCAATTCTTTCTGGGAACTCGTATTGCTCAAGATTTATGAATTCTAGCCCTGTATTTTTTGCAATCGTTTGCGCTACCGCTTCCTCTGTAACGGAATTCCTTCTTATAAGTTCCTCTACTTCATCAGTGAGCCCCAGCTTCTCAGTTCTTAATGTTGTGACAGAATTAGCATCAATAGCACCAGATTCGATTAAGAGGTCAGAAAGGTAATTTTGGTTTGAATACACTAGGTGGTATAAAGTTTATTTAGTATAATAAGACAAAAAGAAGTTGAATCTGAAAAGGGAAAAGAAAATCTTACTATAATTATTTTCAATAATTGAGGTTGTCACCTGCTAGTAAGCTTCGCATGTTACGATTACAAATTCTTAGAATTATGGAGCAATATCTAAAAGCGGCTCAACATGTTTTAGACAATGGAGAACGCAGAGCGGACAGGACAGGAACAGGGACGACTTCTGTCTTTGGTTATCAAACGAGGCATGACTTAAGAAAGGGGTTTCCCTGTGTGACCACTAAGAAACTTCACCTACGTTCCATCATTCATGAGCTTTTATGGTTTTTAAAAGGAGAGACGAATATTGCTTATCTAAAAGAGAATCAGGTGAGGATTTGGGATGAGTGGGCGGATGAGAATGGTGAGTTAGGTCCTGTTTATGGAAAGCAGTGGAGGTCTTGGCCGGATGGCTCTGGTGGAGAAGTAGATCAGATAAAGGAGCTAGTGACAGCCCTTAAGGATAATCCTCACTCCCGTAGGCACATCGTTAGCGCTTGGAATGTAGGGCTTGTGAAGGAGATGGCACTTCCTCCGTGTCACTTACTCTTTCAATTTTATGTTCATGAGCCGGAGAGCGATACCCCTGGATTATCTTGTCAGCTTTACCAACGAAGTGCGGATTTATTTTTAGGGGTGCCATTTAATATCGCTTCATATGCCTTGTTGACTATGATGATTGCTCAAGTTTGTGGATATGAAGCGCGTGAGTTTGTGCATACTTTTGGTGATTTGCACATCTATGATAATCACCGTGAGCAAATTAAAAAACAGTTAGCAAGAGAGCCTAGAATGTTACCAACCATGAGAATAAATCCTAAGGTGAAGGATATTGATGGATTTACTTTTGATGATTTTGAGCTTTTTGATTATGACCCGCATCCACATATTAAAGCGCCTGTTGCCGTTTAAGGATTATGCCTAACTTAGGATTAAAGCTCACGGGTATTGTGGCAATGACAGATGAACGCGTCATTGGTAAAGGCGGAGACTTGCCCTGGCATTTACCCGAAGATCTGAAATTTTTTAAAGAAACGACATCCGGTCACCCTATCGTGATGGGTCGCAAGACATATGAATCGATAGGAAGACCCTTACCGAGAAGGCAAAACATTGTTCTAACACGAGACCCAGAGTGGAGTGCAAAAGGTGTCACCGTAATTCATTCGCCAGAGGATTTGAGATCTTTAGAATTAGATGACGAGCATGTTTATGTCATTGGTGGAGCTGAAATCTATAAGTTGTTTCTGCCTCTTTTGGACGAGCTCGTCGTTACCCATGTAAATGAAAGTTATTCTGGAGATATCTTCTTTCCAGAATATGAATATTGTTTCCCCAATGAAAAACACTTAAAGAAAAGTGTTGATTTTCACATAATTTTGCATGAAAAGTGACATATTGGTCTTAATGAACTATAAATTTCGATGATTCCGAATAATAAATAGGAAATCACTGTCTGGCATTTTTAGGTAAAAGATCGATAGTTATTATGGACAAAGCACAATCAAATAATAAGGCTACCCGCTCGGGTGGAGTCTCAAGAGAAAGTCAACTTGGTAACGCCACGATAGTAAGCGCTGAAGCTAAAAAATATGTAGACCCATCACCGCATACACAAACGAATGTCGAAGGACTACTTTTTGTTTGGTGCGCTTCTGGCGGAGGTAAAATTACTACTAACGGGATAGAATATATTATTTCGAGAGGTAACTCGCTGTTTGTTCCATGGGGGCATGAGATAACATATCAGGCAGATGAATTGAAGCCGTTTTACTTAAAGTCTATTCATATTATTCCATCGCATGACCCTAAGGATGAACTAATTCATGGAGTAGGATGTAAGGAAAGCCCTGATTTACTTAATAACCCTGCGAGAAAAAATGTAGATCACCCCATGTTACGCGATGTTACTTTTCTTGAAGATATCGATGATACTAACCTAGCGGTATTGTGTAACTACGCCCTAGGTGTTTATGATCGTGAGACTCCACCTCTTCCTGTAGGGAGGCAAATGGCACGCTTATTCCTCTATGAGTTCTTCTCGCTTAAGATGACTATACCCACGGAGGAAGAGAGTAATGTCCCTCGCCGTCTCCAATACCTTATAGACTATATTAAGGATAAGCTGGCTATAGATATCTCGCTAGGAGACATAGCCGATCATTCTGAGCTGAGCCAAGCCACTGTTAATAGGCTTTTCCGTGAGCACTTAGGAACTTCTACGATGAATTTCATTCACCAGAAGAAGATTGAGAGAGCTAAGCATTTACTGTTAGTAACAGATTTACCTGTGTCTGATATAGGACCGCACATTGGAATTAATGACGTCTATTATTTCTCGAGGTTCTTCAAAAAGATGACTGGTTACAGCCCGTCCGAGTTCAGAAGGCTTTAGGGTTTTAAGTGCTAGCAAGGTTCTTTGACATTTCCACAGCGAGCTTCACCATAGCAACATGGTCATTAATATCGATGATGGAGTTATGCGTATGAATATACCGTGCTGGAACTCCTAGAACGATGCTTGGGATTCCTTCATTAGCATAAGCAAATGCCCCAGCATCTGTGCCGCCTGATGTTCGCACTGCTATTTGATGTGGAATATTCATTTTTTCAGCGGTATTTATGGCAAGATCTACTAAAAACGGTGACATGATGGCCGATGGATCATGCAACCTAATTTGAACACCTTTTCCAACTTCACCTTGGCTTTCATCTGAAGAAAATCCTGGAGTATCATCTGCGGGAGTTCCTTCTAGAACAATTGCGTAGTCTGGCTTGAGGACACTTGAAATGCTTCTTGCTCCCCGTTTGCCAAGCTCTTCTTGTACTGTTGCGGCTAAAGAAAGCCTAACATTCTTTATCCCATCAGGGAGAAGGTCAGAAACTTGTGGTAAGGCAGCACAGCCTACGCGATTATCAAAAGCTTTAGCGTTAAATCTCCCTTCTTTCGACATTGCGCTGAAAGATGTTTCTGGCGCGATGGGGTCACCTAAGCGGATTCCCATTTCTTCTACTTCTTTCTTGGAGTCTGCTCCTACATCAATATACATGTCACTGAGAGCGAGAACTTTTGTGCGCTCTGTCTTTGGGAGAAAGTGGACTGGTTTACTACCTATGATTCCTAGGATTTTCTTTCCAGACTTAGTTTTAATTATGACGCGTTGCGCGAGTAAAGTGTGACCCCACCAACCACCTACAGGAACAAATTTTATGTAACCACTAGAGTTAACGTTTTGTATACGAAAGCCCACTTCATCCATATGAGCGGCTATCATGATGTGTTTGTCACCTGAGCCTTTTGAGAAAGCGGTAGAACCATTCTTATCTGATGATTTTTCACCCCATGAGCTAAGAGACCCGCGCAACAGTTCTGCTACCTCTTCTTCAAAACCAGGAACCCCGTGGGCATTCGTATAGGCTTCTAGGTATTTCTCGGCATCAGTTTTTACTTTATCGGCTTTCATTACGCCCTAAGTAAATGCTGATACGTGCTTTGTCTAGAGTTCAATTCGTTGACTTAAATTTACACTACACGACAAAAAACGTACTAGGGTAAAGCCTCCCTTAGAAACGGCGGTTCTATCAAAACCGCCCTACCCAGTTTGCTTGTATTATATGGTGAAGCGGTAGGGAGGATTCGATGAATCCTCCGCTTATAAAAAATGTCGTGTTATGTGACTCAAATTAGAATAAGAACGAATGAAAAACACATTAGGTAATTATTGTTTTTAATCAGGCATGAATACACGCTTGGTAAAGTGTCACCCCATCATATCGAATCTCAGCTGGGGCATTTACTTCAACGCTTGATCCTGCCTCAGTGAGGTTATGGTAGGACTTGGTGTAACCATTCTGCACCGTTGATTTACCGATGAGTTCACCCGCACCATAGAATTCTAAAGTAACGCTATTTGGAATGGAAGAATGCTTTAACGAAAGCTCCGCTTTACTACTTCCATCACTTAACCAAGTGATTTCCATCTCACCCACTCCACCAAATTGGCATTCTGCCGTCGGGTGGAGCTTGGCTTCCAACTCTTTCACTTCATACTTCAGGAACTTCTTTAGAAAACTAAACATTATATATGATTATAAATCTCAGTAAATTGAGTGGCTAGAAAAAAGATTAGAGATGTGGAAAATTAGACGAGTTCATTCAACTGGCTTTCAGAGAGAATTTTCACTCCTAGTTTTTCCGCTTTAGCTAATTTAGATCCTGCTTTCTCTCCCGCGAGGAGGTAGTCTGTCTTCTTGGATACACTACTAGAAATATTTCCTCCATTTTGTTCGATGATATCCTTAAAGTGATCACGAGATTGACTGAGTGTCCCTGTGATAACAAATGTTTTTCCAGCGATCTCTGAATCGGAATTTTCGCCGATAGATGGGCGGTAGTTATTGGAAGTTGGGGTTATACCGAGAGATTCAAATTTGGAAAGGGTTTGTTGCCCAGTTTCAGAGCGGAAAAAGTTAAGAATCGAGGCGCAGGCAACTGGACCAAGATCTGGTTTTATATTAAGTTCCTTAATCCTTTGCTCTAATTCTTCTCGGGTAAATTTTAGCTCATCTATTTCAGATTTCAGGGCTGTTTTGACAGAATCTAGGGCATTCTTTGAATTTCTCAAATGGCGTGACTTCTCTAGTCTTTCATATTCCAACTCCGAAATGGCATAAACAGTCTCGATGATAGTACTGTCAGGAATGTCTTGGAGCGATTGGTGAAGCCGGCTTAGTTCTTTTGCAGTCGATTCTCCAATGTGGGAAATTCCCATACCGAAAAGCCAGCGAGAGAGTGGGATATCTGTTCGGGCACGTTCTAAAGAATCAAGAGCTTTTTGAGCGCGTTTTTCGCCAAATCGCCGTTCTTTGGAGATGACTTCACCGTCGGCTGATTCGGCGGGATCAAGCATGAGATTAGCGAGCTCATCTAAAGACAAGTTGAAAAGGTCAAGAGGGCTAAGCGCGAGTTGGTTTTCGACCAGCTTAATAGCGACAGATTCCCCTATACCTTCTATGTCTAAAGCCTTACGCTGTGTGAAGTGCGTGATGCGCGTCACGGCTTGGTCTGGGCATTCAAAGTTAATACAGCGCCATGCGACGAAGCCTTCCTCTTGTTCTATTATTCCTCCACAAGTCGGACATCTGCCATTGATGGATTCATAGAGGTTATAAGGTTTCGCTTCAGGTGGACGATACTTCTTTAGCACCTTGACGACAGCGGGGATGATTTCCCCAGCTTTTTCAATGACCACGCGATCTCCTATACGGATATCCTTATTCGTAATTTCTGATTGGTTATGTAGGGTAGCACGAGAAACTGTGGTGCCTGAAACTTCTACAGGGGTGAGTTCCGCGACGGGGGTAAGGACTCCAGTGCGCCCAACTTGGATGGTAATGCTCTCTAAGACCGTTTCTACTTGTTGGGGTATATACTTAAAGGCGCACGCCCATTTTGGAAACTTGCTGGTGTAGCCGATTTGGTCGTGAAGGGCAATTTGGTTCACCTTAATGACGGCTCCATCGGTGGCGTAGGGGAGGGAGGTGCGGTCGTGATTGAGTTGATTGACGGCATCTAGAAGCTCATCAAGACTAGCGGTGACTCCAAACCACGGAGAACGTTTTAAATTACAAGATCGCAGAGTCTCTTGAAACTCTTCCATCGTGGAAAATGGCGGTTCGCTTATTTTACCGTAGGAGTGAAAGATACAATCGAGCGGACGCTGTGCTACGAGGCTGGGATTCAGTTGCTTAATGGTGCCTGCAGTGGCGTTTCTGGGGTTTTTAAAGAGTGCTTCCCCTTTTTCATCCTGGGCTTTATTCATCTTAGCGAAATCTGCATCAGGTATGAAAATTTCTCCTCTGACTTCAAAGGTGAAGGGAGCATCCGGCAGGAACTTGGGAATACTCCTGATAGTAAGGACGTTTTGCGTGACGTCATCTCCTGTCGTGCCATCGCCTCTGGTGGCGGCGTAGGATAAATGTCCATTTTCATAAAATAGGGAGATCGCCACACCATCTATTTTTGGCTCCACCGAAAGGGTGAAAGGAGTGTCCGCCAATCCTTTCTCTAGCTTCTTGTACCATGATTTTAGGTTAGCGTCTGAGGTAGAGGTTTCTAAATTTTTGGGCTCTAAGCTGATCCCATTTTTAGTTTTTTGCTCGTTTGTTTTGAGTCGTTTCTCCTCAAGGATGGCAATTTCATCGGGCTTTAACTCATGAATGTCCTCGATGGAAAGCATGGGGACGGGGTGGTGGACTTGAGAAAAGAATTTTAAGGGAGTGCCGCCAACCCGACGCGTGGGCGAGTCAGGTTTGGCAAGATGGGGATGCTCTTTCTCTAGGTTCTTGAGCTGGTTCATGAGTTCATCGAACTCGGCATCCGTGATTTCAGATTCACCGTTTCGGTAGAGTTGATCGTAACGATTTATATCTGCGGAAAGTTGAGAAATAAGTAATTTTGGTTCAGGAGGCTTGGGCTCCTGCTTATTTGCTATTGAAAACAAATCATCTGTCATAATAACTGAATAGTGGGCTAGGTGTGATTGGCGCGCAATCACTTTGGAACGGAAAATGCTCGCCAAAGGAGGGGCTACAAATAAAAATTATATCGTCATGTCAGAGGAAACTCAAAATTTAAATTTGATGATGGAGGAAAGGATAGAGCTTCTCACGGCTAAAGGGGATTGGCAAGGAGCGGAGCGGACGGCACAGACGTTAATAGAAAAAGCTAAAGAACGTGTTGATTCAGATCCTTCAGAGATTGGAGAATTAGGCTACGCCCTAGAAATCATGGGGAATATCCAGAGAGATCATAATGATAAGGCTAGAGCGCTAGAAACGTATCAAGAGATTATTAGCTTATTAGATGACGTAGAGGGAAACCATTTTCTCAAAGGGCGCGTTGCTGCTAATATGGCAAATATTTATGAAGGGCAGGAGCAGTTTGATGATGCCAAAGAATATTTCAAGTGGGCGGTTTCTCAGCTAGAGAATTCTGAAGTGCCTGCTCCTTTAGAGCTCTCAGGAGTACTCAATAATTTAGCGTTTATTTATGAAGGAGATCAGCGCTATGCTGAGGCGGAGGAGCTTTTTTTAAAGGCTCTTAAGTATAGCAGTGAGGAGCTAGGGTCAAACCACGCCTCTATGGCAGACATCTGGAATAATTTAGGTGGACTACAGTATAAGGCGGGAAAATTTTCTCAAGCGATAGAAATGCACCAAAGCGCATTAGATGTACGCTCTGAAATTTTAGGAGAGAATCATGTAGATACGGCTCAATCATGGGGAAACCTAGCTCTTGTCTACGCTGCGCAAGAAGACTACCCTCAAGCGAAGGATTGCTTTTATAAAGCCCTCGATATCTTAGAGGAATCAGAGGACTCTCTATTGAGCGATTACGCAACGGTGAATGCTAATTTTATGCACATCTTACGCACTAACCGAGAGAATAAAGAAGCGGAGGCAATAGAAAAGCGTGTTTCTAAGTTTATGAAAACCCGCTAAGGTTTTGTGCAGCAAAGCCAAAACTTAGCAGCTAAGATTCGGTATTGATGCTTTAAGGCTAATAAAATTTCTGTGTAATTGTATTTCCCTTATTGTGGGCTATTTGTTAATCGTCACACTAGTCAAGTGTTTCACTTTATAACGTATAGAAATAATGAGCAATAATACAGGAGTTTGTCCAATCACGGGTGCATCAGGAAGCGGAGAAGAGAATTCTCATCAAGCAAACTTTGCTGCAGGTGGGGGACGTAAAAACAGAGACTGGTGGCCGAATATGGTAAATGTGGGGATTCTGAGGCAGCATTCTTCTCTCTCTAACCCTACCGATGAGGACTTTAACTATTTAGAGGAATTTAAGACCTTAGATCTAGAGGCGGTGAAGAAAGACCTAGTGGCTCTGATGACGGATTCACAGGACTGGTGGCCAGCAGATTATGGGCATTACGGACCATTCATGATTCGTATGGCGTGGCACGTGGCAGGGACGTATAGAACTGGTGATGGACGTGGCGGAAGTAGCCAAGGCTTACAGCGCTTTGCTCCAACGAACAGCTGGCCAGATAATGGAAACTTAGATAAGGCGCGGAGATTACTCTGGCCAGTGAAGCAGAAGTATGGGCGTAAGATTTCTTGGGCCGATTTATTTATCCTTGCGGGGAACTGTGCGCATGAGTCTATGGGGCTGAAGCCTTTTGGTTTTGGTGGTGGACGTGAAGACGTCTGGGAACCTGCAGAAGATATTTACTGGGGAGAAGAGGCGGAATGGCTAGGCGACACTAGATTTAGTGGAGATCGTGAGATTGCACGCCCTCTCGCTGCAGTGCAAATGGGGCTGATTTACGTTAATCCGGAAGGACCAAATGGAGTTCCGGATCCGCTCGCTTCTGCTCGGGATATTCGTGAGACGTTCGGGAGAATGGCAATGAATGATGAGGAGACGGTCGCTCTCATTGCTGGTGGTCACACCTTTGGCAAAGGGCATGGCGCCGCACCAGATAGTCATGTGAGCCGCGAGCCAAATGCCGCACCACTGGAGGAACAAGGGTTCGGGTGGAAGAACTCTTATAAATCAGGGAAAGGTGTGGATACTATTACTAGTGGGATGGAAGGACCTTGGACTTCTACTCCTACGACATGGGATGGTGGATACTTTGGGACGCTCTTTGCTTACGATTGGGAATTAGGGGAAGCCCCTTCTGGAGCTAAGCTTTGGTATGCGGTGAATCCTAAAGATGAGGATCACGCTCCACAGGTGGATGGCTCAGGTGATAAAGTGCGCACGGTGATGTTCACCACGGATATCGCGCTAAAAGAAGATCCTATTTACCGTAAGATTTCTGAACGCTTCCATAAGGATCATGCCGCATTTACGGATGCTTATGCGCGTGCCTGGTATAAGCTGACGCACCGTGATATGGGACCAATCGGCAGATACCTAGGAAGTGATGTGCCGAGTAAGGCTCTAATCTGGCAAGACCCACTCCCAGAGAGAGATTATGACCTTATTGATGAGAATGATGTATCCACTCTGAAGAAGGCGATAGCAGAGAGTGCTCTCAGCATTTCTGAACTGGTTTCTACCGCATGGGCATCTGCGTCTAGCTACCGTGGTTCTGACCGTAGAGGCGGAGCTAATGGCGCCCGTATAAGGCTTTCTCCACAAAAGGATTGGGCAGCGAATGAGCCAGCGAAGCTCGCAAAAGTATTGAGTGTCTTAGAAAAAATTAAGGCGGACTTTGATTCAGGGAGTAAGAAGGTTTCCCTTGCGGATTTAATCGTCCTTGGTGGATGTGTAGGGATAGAGAAGGCAGCGGAAAAAGCTGGCAAGACCATTTCTGTGCCATTCTCACCTGGACGTGTGGATGCTGAGGCTGAACATACTGATGCGGAATCGTTCGAGCCTTTAGAGCCTGAAACAGACGGGTTTAGAAATTTCTCCAAGACCCTCTATACTGTTCCAACGGAAGACCTCTTAATAGATAAAGCTCAACTTCTGGGCTTAACGGCACCAGAGATGACGGTGCTTGTTGGGGGCTTAAGAGTACTTGGTGCGAACCACGGGGACTCTAATCATGGTGTATTCACGGATAAGAAGGAGACGCTCACAAATGACTTCTTCTTAAACCTTTTGGATATGGCTACTGAATGGAAGCCAGTAGGTGAAGCGCATCAAGAGTATCTAGGGGCAGACCGCAAAACAGGAGCACCTAAATGGACTGCTTCTCGTGTAGATCTCATCTTCGGGCATCACTCTGAGTTACGTAATCTCGCGGAAGTTTACGCTTGTGAGGACTCTAGCGATAAATTCGTGACCGACTTCATCGCTGCATGGACAAAGGTCATGAACGCAGACCGCTTTGATCTTAATCCAAGTTATCAATAAGCCTTGCAATATGCCCTCATTTATTGAGGGCGTAATTCTTTATTGGATAGCGTATTTCTTGCGTTTACTGCCAATACTGCTACTAACGGCTAAGATCATCTTGAGTCATGACGTTAAACCCTGAACTCGTTAAAATATGTTTGCCGAATTCTGGGTCATCAACGCGAAAGGCAATTAAAGTCTTTCCTTGAGGATGGGGGAGAAGAGCGTATCCGAAATCTATGTTCGTCTCAGCATCGTTGAACACCTGAAGGCACTTTAGGAGCTCGGCTGCAGGCTCCCTAAAGGCAACGACGAGAAGCTCTCTGGTAGTATGGGGAATACCTTTCTCCAGAAACAACTGTTGGGTCGTTTCTGGATCGGATGTCACCATACGTATGATGGTGACATCACTAGAGTCTTTCACGCTAATACCGAGGAGCTCAACTCCTGCCTTTTTGAGTAAAGACAGGAGGGATTTCAATGCTCCTGCCTCATTCTGAAGCATAACAGAGTATTGCGTAACAGGGCTTTGTGCTATGTCTGTTTCAGGAGGCATATTATATGAAGAAAACTATTTCTGAACTGTATGCACTTCACCAGACGCGGAGTTCATTAGGACTAACTGCGTAGGGCGTACCTCTAATACTTCGTATTCTGTTCCATCTGCCTTTTTAAAGACATCCCCTGTTTTCGCCACCAGGAGTGAGTTTCCATTATATTCCTTCAAAACAGCGAAGGGCTCAGTTCTCCCTACACTAAGTCCTGCGGTGATCGTTTTTTGTGCTCCTGTGGTAGAATCTTCTACTAATACTTTAGATATATCAGTGGGCTCTCCTGTTGCTGACATTTTAGAATGATCCCTTTTTTGTTCTGCAGAAACAATTTTCAGAGTGGTCTCGGGAATGAGTTCGTCTGGATAGACATCAACGGTTTTATGGTCGCCATAAAGGTATTTTACTGAGACTTTTACATCATCAACGCCAGTGACCTTAATTGGTAGACTCTCTTCCCGATATGTTTTGAAGGATAATGTTTCGTCTATAGGTTTTTCAGCTGGAGTAGATAGTTGACGTCCGTTGAGAGCGATCACTTCAACATTAGAATCCGCAATGGGAGTTTCCTCTGTGTTTGGAGTGATTTCTGCGACTTTTCTTTCTACCTCTACGACATGCTCTACAGCACTTAAGAGAACTTCTTGATTATCAGAGCCTAGCTCGAAGGTTTCTTCATTTGGAATTTCTCCCAAGTATTCAGAGATATTTTGATGACCAGCACTAATTGCTAGTTCACTTGCAGTCAGGTTATTTTCATCTGTGCTGTATCTATTTGCTCCATTCTCAAGGAGGATGCGGACAGTTTCCTGGTGTCCGTGTTGTGCTGCCATCATGAGAGGGGTGCGATCTCCTTTATCGGTCCTTGCATAGACAGATGCTCCGTAGTTTGTAAGGGTATCGATCATGGTGCTATGTCCTCGTAAGGCTGCCATGAAGAGCGCGTCATCTAAGTATTTCCGAGAGTAGAGAGAGAGAGCTTCTACGGCTTCAGTATCGCCCGCCTCAGCTGCTATCGTGAGTGCTCGGTAACCCTTATTATCTTTAAGGTCAGGAGAAGCGTTTTGCCTAAGAAGGTAACGGATGGCATCTATATTACTTGCTCTAATAGCCATCATGAGAGGGGTTTCTCCCTCTAAGTTTTGTATATCCATAGGAGCTCCGCTCTGGACGAGAGCCTTTAGCGCATCAGGGGTATTGTTTTTCGCCGCTATGTGAAGGGCGGTATTTCCTTCTTCATCAGTGATAGTGAAGTCGATCTCTTTCTTAGCTAATGATGAGATGGCTTCATCGTCATTGTTGAGCACTGCGGTAATTAAATTCTCAGAAAGGGCTTTTGCGTTGGAAGTATCAGATGAGGCGTCTTTCTTAGGTCCGCAAGAAAGGATGGAAACAAGAATAGATCCGCAGCAGAGAAGTTTTATCGTCTGTTTCATGTCAATACATTATTTAACATAAATTAAATATCAATGCTTCTTTTCTATTTTTGTAACGATGATTTGATTTTCTAAGGCTCGGTATCTGAGATTAAAGTCAGAGAGTGAGATGCCGTATGTATTTCCCTCCTTAGCATATGCTGGTTCTGGATGTGCTTGGAGAGTTTGGGTGATTAATAAGAGCTCTTTTTCTGTAAGCTGTGAGAATACAGTTTCATTCTCAGGAATGATTTCTCTTTCGTTAGTAGACGGTGATCTATATGCTGTAGCAGCGTCTGAATAACAATCAGCATAAGGAAGGTAAGGTTTGATATCTAGAATTGGGGTTCCTTCCACGAGGTCAATGCCTGATACCTTAAGTGTCACTTTACCTTTTACTGTTATAACCGCCTCTAATTTTACAGCACTAAGGCAGATTCGGTTTGGCCTATAAGGAGCACGAGAGGCGAACACCCCTACTTTTTTCTTTCCGCCTAACTTTGGAGGTCTGACTTTTGGGCGGAACTCTTCCTTCTGAATGAGGTGGAATTGGCTAATTACCCAAATATGGCTAAATCCTTCTAAGCCAGCAAAGGCATCTGAGCAATCGTATGGAGGGTAAAAATGAAGTGTGCCTTCTGCTATAGGAACGACTCCAGACTGTCTTGGAGTTCCAAACTTTTCCTTATAGACGGAGGTTACCCACCCGATAGCAGTTATTGGAATGGGGTTTTCCATTTGGGCTTTAATTTGCGAGAGTTAGTTGCGCTGTCAGGGCGCGTTTATGATTATTTCTCGCGAGCCAAATCCCTGCGATGAAACCGGCAAGATGTCCTTCCCATGATACGGCTCCTTTCGTAGGGAAAACCCCAAAGATCATACCACCATAGAAGATGCATAGTATCACTCCTAAGATGGACCATAGAAGCTTCTGTTCTAAAAAAGCACGAGTGACTAGGTAGCCGAAATAACCGTAAATCAAGGCGCTGGCACCAATGTGGGTAGCACCTCTCCCGATGAGCCAAGTTCCGAGACCGCTAAGAATAATAATTTTTAGCGATGTGGAAAAGAACCGTTCTTTCTCAGTGGCCAGAACGATATAGCCGAGAACGACAAAGGTGAGGGTGTTTGAGAAGAGATGAAAGAAGTCTCCATGAAGCCATGGCATAGTGAAGATCCCGATCAGTCCCGCAGTACTTCTTGGACGAATACCTAAAGCTTCTAAATGAATGAACGGTATAATGCGGTCAATAATTTCAATCCCCCATGCTAAGGCGATAAAGAAAACAATAAGTCCACATCCAGGCAGACGGTATTTATTAAGTCCCGTTTGGTTAAGCGGTGGCTTGGGGATGAATGGGCGACTTTGTTCTGATTTTAAATGATCATTCATATTCTAACCGTATTCAATGGAGTAATTATTGCAGTGAGAAAATACGCTTAAGTTTGTAACTTGAGAGCTCTCAGCATTAGTCACCCTTTAGGATTAGCGATGAGCCATAATACATCAGCGAGGCGATTAAGATAGAGGCAGGTCGTTCTGGATTCCATCTCAAGAGCCCAACATCTGCGCTCGGCACGGCGGCATACTGTTCGACAAATATGTAATTGTGCGGTGAGGAGAGAATCATCTTCACCTGGTCTAACCCATCCCTTGAAGGTATTCCCTTTTTCTTGATACTCTAAAGCAAGTGTTTCTAGGTCTGAGACTTGATCGTCAGAGATTTTCCCATAGCCTTTTTCGATGTATCGTTGGAGGTCACTTGGTAGGGTCGCGACTTCTCCCATGAGATTAATGAGTGCCTTTTGAGTATCATCTACCCAAGTAATGAGACTTGAGTCAGTAGCATGAACACGTGCTAGACCTAGCTGGGCATTGAGCTCATCAACCGCACCTAAAGCTTCGATGCGGTCTGATATTTTTTCAGCAGATTTACCAAACAGTAGATCTGTTTTGCCTTGGTCTCCGCGTTTCGTAATGATGGACATGACAATATCCTTTCACTGAGACCAAGAAGCGAAAAGGAAAATTACTTCTTAAGTAAGTCTCTGATTTCACCAAGAAGAACTTCTTGAGCAGCAGGCTCTTCAGGAGCTTCCTCTTTCGCTTTTACCATTTTCTTCACGATGATGAAAACGACTAAGGCAAGCATGATGAAGGAAATGAGGTCGGAGATAGTTTGGCCGTATTTGATCGCCACTTCTGCTACCGTTTCTGTCCCATCGGCATCCACGGCACCTTCTTGTAAAACATACTTCATTTGGGTGAAATCTACTCCGCCCGTAATAAGCCCCACACCAGGCATGATGACGTTATCGACAAGAGACTTAACAACTGTGGCAAAAGCCCCTCCTAGGATGAAGCCTACTGCCATATCGACGAGGTTTCCTTTAAACGCGAATTCTTTAAACTCTTTTAACATGATTGTATTTTTTGGTTGGTTAAGAATTCTTAATTACTTTTTTGCAGTTGTCAACGTTTTGGTAATGAGCCGTATGCGACAATTTTTGCTTTCGATTTAAGGGAAGGAATTTTAAAGTCATAAACACCATACCCATCGCACCGAACTCCGTTAAAGCTTCTGCCCTTAGATGCGCAAATCATGAGCGGACGCTCATACCCTTGCATATATCCGATATACATTCCTACGTGGGTAATCGGAATTGTTCTGCCATCTGTAGGAGAATATGTGCCGCTCCAGAAAACAAGGTCAGCAGGTTTAAGCTGAGAGAAATCTTTATGGCTAAGACTATCGGTCTTTTTAGAGACTTGATGCACTTTGCCTCTCTTTTTAAGCCACAAGTATTGGTTAGATGACGTCCGTTCAGGTCTGAACCCTTCATTTTTCAAGAGGTAATACATGGCTCCAGAGCAATCGAAACCTCCATTGGCAGGATCTGCAGAGCCAAATACGTATCGAGGCCATCGTTCTTTAGCTCGGATTTCTAGGGATTTTTTGATAATGTTTTGTCGCCACTTCTCTACGCCATGTAATTTAAGGCTACTAAATGGAATGAGTGGCGCAGGGTGGTATTTAAGACCATTCTCTATATAACTTTGCTCGCTGTAACCTCTCAGTGTGCAGAAGCTAAGTAAACAGATGAAAAATAGTCTTTTAGAGAGATGGAAATAGTTCATAAGTCTTAAGGAGTTTATTAAATTATAGAGTAAAGCCCAATGAAATATTTTATCATCCTTCTTTTCTTAATTACGGGAGCATTCGCGATGCCTAGGTTTGAGCTGCCGACGGAGAACCAAGCAGTGTTCCAAGCGCGTCCCAATGATTTCTTCATGTATGTGAATCGCTTCTTTGAGGGGAAGGATTCTAAGCCCTGGCAAGCGGGCACGTATGGCTTTGTGAGAAACATGAAACGGAGTGGGGGAGAGTTGATAGGCACTCGTTTTCATGAAGGAGCAGATATAAAGCCGGTGCGCAGAGATGCCAAAGGTGAACCATTAGATAAGGTTAGAGCAACCACTGCTGGCAAAGTAGCGTATATCAACCCTAAGACGAGCGCGAGTAATTATGGTAAATACGTGGTGGTGCAACATAACTGGGGAGAAGGTCCAGTATGTAGCTTATACGCACATCTGAATACTATCTCATGTGAAATAGGACAGCCTGTAAAAGCTGGGACGGAGCTAGGAACTTTAGGGTATACAGGTTCTGGGATTGATAGGACAAGAGCGCATTTACACTTTGAGATTGGGCTTCTGCTCTCAGATAACTTCGAGGGATGGCATCAAAATTTTCTCAATTGTGCTTCGGTACATGGAAATTATAACGGACTGAATCTCTCTGGAATGGATGCAATCGGCTTGATTAAGGATCAAAGGTCGGGCTCAGTGCGTTCCATTGCGCAATATTTACGGAAGCAAAAGCCTTACTATTCCATTACGGTGCCCGCAAACCTAGTAGAGAAGTTAAACAAACGTTACCCGTGGCTTTGGGTGGCAGCACAAGGGCAGAATCCGTCCACTGAAATTTCCTTCTCGGCATCAGGATTACCTCTATTTGTTCATCCTAGTCAGAGACGTGTTACAGATGCGACCCTTACGCGCTTAAAGCCTTACATCGGAAGGCATGAGGACAGAACCTTAAAACGGATTTCAGGAACGGGTGGGAAAGGAACTTTAACCGCTAGCGGAAAACGTTACCTCGCCCTTTTACTGGGACAATTTGATAATATTCTAAAATAAAACAAATATGACAATTGAAGAAAAAATCTCTGCCTTAGGGCTATCGCTTCCAGATGCACCAGCACCAGTGGGAAGCTATGTAAACGCTGTTAAATCAGGAAATCAGCTTCACCTTTCCGGCGGTATACCCTTTTCCGCAGAAGAAAAAATTATAGGGAAAGTTCCTACTGTTACTTCCATAGAAGAAGCACAGCGCGCCGCGAGAATGATTATTCTCAACCGCTTAGCGGTCGTTAAAGCAGAGATCGGCTCGCTCGATAAGATCACGAAGGTCATCTCTATCAGTGGGTTTGTGAACTCCGAGCCAGACTTCTATGATCACCCAAAGGTCATTAATGGAGCGTCTGATTTACTAGTCGAGATTTTCGGTGAAATGGGGATGCACTCTCGAGTCGCAATGGGCGTCGCCGCTCTTCCCTTAAACGCTTCGGTAGAGATCTCTATGATTCTGGAAATGAAAGATTAGGGGGCAAAATAGGCAAGGTAGAGCGCGCTTCCGCGCACATTATTTCCACTTTCGTTTTAAACCATAGCTAGGATGTCGTTTGTCGTGTCTGATTACACCCACCCAGATAGTATCTTCTGTAGCTTCAAATAGAATATGGTATGGGAATTTTTTAAGTTGGGCTCTCCTTAGGTAATCATCGCTGAAATGATATCTATTTGGGTTCTTAGTAATTTGAGTTACCGTCGCCTCAATTTCATCAAAAAAACGATCCCCTAGTTTTACACCTCCTTCAGAATCGTAGTATCTGAGGGCTGAGCGTATGTCGTTTTTAATAAGGTAATGGTAAATGATTTCCATTACCTACCAAGATCTCTTTTAATGTCTTCCCACGAGCAACCTTGTGATGGATCATTTTTCAACTCTTCAATTCGTCTATGAGCTTCAGCTATACCGTCATCTTGATCTGCTAAAGTGGCGGGTAGCGAGCAAAGCAATTCAGCCGCTAGCTCTGCTCTTTTGTCTTCTGGGAGCAGTAATGCTCCTGTATGTATTTCGTCAAACCCCATGCTCCATATACTATACTAACTAGACTTTTAATCAAGAGCGTAGTTTTTAAGTGAAAACCAGCATTAGGTCTATCCAGTAAACGGTTAGCTCATTCCGGGCGCGGTTAGGTTTGTTGGGCTACATCCTGTTGAATCTCGAGCTCTTTAGCGACATCGTCAAGTAGTTGCTCGTTGAAATCCTTCTTAAAGCGATTTTTGAAAGCCTCAAGAAATAGGTCAGTTTTTCGGAAATCTCGTAAAAGAGGCCAATTCTTTAAAGACTTTTCATCGACTTTCTCTTGCACTGCATCCGAGCGCATCAAGGCTTCAGCGTCTTCGAAGCGATCTTCTAAAATTGCTACCGCAAAATGGTATATAGGATGGAGCGGAGTCCAATCGATTGCATGTAAATTATCGAGAAACTCCTTAGCTGCGAATTTTTTCGCAATACACCAATTTAAGTGAAAATAGCACTCATATTCGAATCCTGATCTCAGTGTTTCAGGAATACTGAGGGCGAAGCCAAAAACACGCTCGGCAAGATCCCAACGCTCTTCCTCTAAGAGTTCAACTGAAGTATTGTTTAAGTTTTCGTCAAGCTCTTTTTTACTTTCAGGGAACATTCTTCGAGCGGATGATTGGGCAACCCTGATACTTAGTTCATGGAAGCAGTCTATTGCCTCACGAATGTAATCGTCTCCAGCTGATAAGGCAGAGCCCTCTTTTACATCGTTTAATGGTATTTCCCATTTATTACAATTCTCAATATATTGGTTAGAAACAATGCCTCCTGTGTGAGCGAATAGGTTCCTACGCTCTGTTATTTCTAGGAATTTAGCCCAACTAGGAAATTCCGCTTCAATACCAAGCTTCAATCTTTCATCTAGGAACTTCAACTGTTCACGATGAGAGTTACTCATTAGACCGTCTATTTCTTTTGAAATAATTTCGTCTTTAAGCATATCTAAAGATTCTATCTCAAGTAGCTCTTTGTAAGATATTTTCTTCTCAGGATTCTTTAGCCAATCTGAATTTTGGCGATAACTTACGACCAGAACATCAGTAAGAAATTTATCAAATTTAGAGACAATTGAACTAATTATACTCTGCCTGAACATTTGATCACCCTGCTTTACTTTTAATATATGCCCGAAGAATTCCTTGCGGTCAGTTCCGGATTTCAACTTAATGTTCGAGCCTTTCTCTGTCTCGATTTCTTCCGTGAGGTCTTTAATGCGCTGTATGCGCTTGCTGTCATGATTTTTTAGTATGGGCAGAATTAGGTCAACCATCTCACCGATACATTCGAGGTCATTAATAAAAGAATGGTGAGAACTAAAGATGGGACCCCACGGGTCTGCTTCGCTCTTTTCTGTCTCACCTGTATCTTTGGTAAGGGTGTCAGATTTTGAGTTGTTTGTTGTCCTCCATGTTTATGTATCATTAACAGAATTTTATGTCTAAGTGTAAATAAATTTCCTTCTTTCCGCTTTTCATTTTAGCTGACGCAATTTAGGTAAATTTTAAGTATGTCAAATCAGATCTCTATACCAGATATTCTTCAAGCTACCGGTGGGCGTTTATTGGCGGAGGAAGGGGAGCAATCCTTCCCGCTTTTTGTTTCTACCGATACGAGAAGTATAAATGACGGAGATCTCTTTGTTGCGTTAGAGGGAGAGAACTTTGATGCTCATAACTTCCTAGATATGGCGGTTCAGAAAGGAGCAACAACGTTGCTGGTTCATAAAGAGGTAGCAGTGCCTGGCGCGAATATCATTCTGGTGGAAGATACCTTAAAGGGGCTACAGGACTTAGCGGCATACTGGAGAGGGGAGCTGACGGATCGTGCGATTGGGATCACTGGCTCGAATGGGAAGACCTCTACAAAGGATCTGACCCAAGCGGTGCTCAATCAAAAGTTTAAGACCAAAGCGACTTTAGGGAATTTTAACAATCATATTGGGCTTCCGTTGACGGTCTTAAGGAACGGTCGGGATGATGATGCGACGATCTCTGAAATGGGGATGAATCACCCGGGGGAGATCGCGCCTTTATGCGAAATCGCAAAGCCTCGGGTTGGTATTATTTGTAGCATCGGGACGGCACACATCGAGTATATGGGTTCGCAGGAAGCAATTGCGAAGGAGAAGGGTGCGCTCGCGGCATCCTTGCCAGAAGATGGCATTCTTATTATTCCTAAAGACGTTGCCCAAAAAGAGATTCTCCTAGAGCAAAACAATGCGCAAACAGTTTTGGAAGTGGGGATAGAAACGGATTCTGAGATCTCCGCTCATGAGGTGAAGGCAGAAGGGGATGGAACCGCTTTTATTCTGAGGACGCCAAAAGGGGAGGCGAAAGTAATTCTGCCACTGAAGGGAAGGCACATGGTTTCCAACGCACTACTGGCGGCGGCGGTGGGGCACTACTACGGGATGTCTCCGCAAGAAATCGCGCAAGGGCTTAATGCTGTGGAGCTGACTACAGGAAGGCTGCGTCAATTCACTTATGGCACGCAAACGATCTTAGACGACACTTATAATGCGAACCCTGATTCCGTGAGAGCGGCTGCAGTAACCTTAAAGGATGCGCTCTCTGAGGGGCAGAAGGGATATCTCGTATTAGGAAAAATGGGAGAACTAGGACATTTAGCAGATGAGGGGCACTTAGAAGTGGGAGCGTATGGAGCGAAGCTTGGATTAGAGATGATTAGCGTAGGCGAGGAAGCAAAGTTGATCACAGAAGGCGTGCTAAAAGCAGGCGGGCAGGCAAAACATTTCACAGAAAAGAAAGAAGCGGTTGACTGGATGGCAGAAAACCTTCAAGAAAACTCTATGATACTTTTTAAAGGAAGCAGAGCGGCAGCTATGGAGACCGTTATGAACGCCCTCTTCCCCGAAAGTTAATTTCTATTACTACATACTTTTATGTTATATTATCTTTATGAACTCTGGTCTTCCGCAATGGAGCAAGACGCGGGATGGGCAAAAGCGTTTAAATTTCTCAATCTCTTCCAATACATCACATTTCGTGCACTTTTTGCCTGTATTTTATCGTTTGCGCTAAGTCTAGTCTTAGGTCCTCGTTTGATTGCGGTCTTAAAGCTTTTAAAAGCAGGTCAGCCGATTCGAGGAGCAGAGCTGATGCGTGGTCTTCATGAAAAGCATGGTGCTAAAGCTGGGACGCCTACGATGGGTGGTGTGATGATCATCGGCACCGTTCTTATCTCCGTATTACTTTGTGGGCGGATCATGAACCCGTTTTTAGTGGTGACGATGTTTAGTATGATCTCACTAGGGTTACTTGGCTTCTTAGATGACTACATGAAGGTGGTGAAGAAAAACGCGGATGGCGTGAATGCTAAGACGAAGCTTCTCTGGCAGCTTGGAGTAGGTGCTATCGTCGCTATCTTTCTCTATACAAAGCAGGAAACGAGTGTTTACCAGCTTGTGGATCAACAGATTAGTATCAGTGAAATTTGTTTTCCGTTATTAAAAACCCCAATCATTAACTTAGCTTGGCTTATCGTTCCGTTTTTCATCATCCTTTGTATAGGAAGCTCAAATGCTGTAAATTTAACGGATGGTTTAGATGGATTAGCGATAGGTGTGACCGTCATAGTCTCACTTGCCTATTCCATCATTGCTTATCTTGCACACCATCAATGGTTGGCGACGGAATACCTTTCTATACCGCACAACCCTTATCTGGGAGAAATAGTAATCTTCCTCATGGCACTCGTAGGCGCAGGCTTTGGTTTTCTCTGGTTTAACTGTCACCCAGCAAAAGTCTTCATGGGAGATACTGGCTCATTAGCAATTGGTGGTGCACTTGGAACAGTGGCTATTTGCACAAAACAAGAGCTACTCCTTGTTATCATTGGCGGAGTATTCGTCATGGAAGCGGTCTCTGTAATTTTACAAGTTGGAAGCTTTAAGCTGAGAGGCAAGCGCATCTTCCGTATGGCTCCTATCCACCATCACTTTGAGCTTGGTGGATGGCATGAAAATCAAGTGATTATACGTTTCTGGATTCTCTCTATCTTCCTCGCCTTAGTTGGGCTTGGGCTGATGAAAGTCCTTTAAGAATATGTGATTATCCTCCCTGAATGAGATTTAGGAGACGAATTTTTCTTGTAAGAAAATATCCAGAGAAGATTAGAAACCTTCTCTATAAAAGCGAGAGACGTAAGTTTTACGCTTTAGTTTCTTTCTCTTCGCTTTTTTCAGGCTTGAGACTGACTTCTTCCTCGGCACGTGTGATTTCACTCTCAAAATCTTGGCGCGCTTTTTTGA
Organism: uncultured Verrucomicrobiales bacterium; assembly: GCA_938008215.1. Lineage (GTDB taxonomy): Bacteria > Verrucomicrobiota > Verrucomicrobiia > Verrucomicrobiales > Akkermansiaceae > WTJZ01. The sequence continues at coordinate 40,399 of CALLLS010000028.1, forward strand.
ATTCTCCCATGCTTTTACCTAAACCTTTGGCAAATTCTGGCAATTTCTTAGCTCCAAATAATACGAGAACAGCGACGAAGATGATAACAAGTTCTGGACCACCAAGGCTTGGTAAGAAGGCGAATATACTATTCATAATAATTTTATTATAAATGCTTGAGAGGCTATTTGCAATCATTCTTTATTTAACAAGAAACAATATGCTCGTCATATTACGATTATGGTGAAGGATCTCAGCCTATAGATATGAAGATATTCGTTACGTTTTTTCTATGGACGCTTTGGTTGAATGCACAACAGTCTACAATGCACGCAAAGTTTGAGGCAAGAGTACACCAGTTTTCGGATGACTTAGCAGTTCTTGGTATTACTCTTACCCCTGACGATCATTGGCATACGTATTGGAGCAATCCTGGAGATGCGGGGATGACGTTGAGAGTCGCATTAGATGATGAGTCACTCACTATTCATGCAGAAGAATTTCCTCTACCAAAGCGGTTTGAAGTAAGCGGTATTGTTGGTTATGGTTATGAAAAACCTGCGACATTCCTATACCGCATTAAAGGTGACATACCAAAGGTGATTTCAGGAAAAGCGAATTGGCTCACCTGTGATGAGGACGGCTGTGTGCCAGGCTCTGAAACGTTTGATCTAACGATAGATAGCATAGGTGAAGAAGTTCCATTATGGATTAATGAACAGATTGCTATGCAACCAAAGGATCTTGTTGTCCCAAGTAAAATAAGCAAAACTGACAGTCAATGGACGGTGCAATTTGAGGCTGAGAAAGATCTAGAAGGCTGGATGGTGTTTCCTTATGACTCTAGGTTCAGTGAGGCTGATGGTTTGGCTCGCCTTATAAAGGAAAATGGGAAATATCTTTTTCACTTTGATTTCATAGGACAGCCAGAAATTTATTCCCGCTTTTTAATCACTAATGGGAAAGAGGGATATAATCTGATCCCGCAATAAATCCTTTTTTAATAGATAGGTTGAATGAGCTATCTCTATGAACTCAGTCTTCCAAGATTGTCTTGATTTTTTCTCTTAGTGTGAAGCGTGTCAGACCTAGGAGCTTAGCCGCTTTTGTAATGTTACCCTCACTTAATTTTAGGGCACAGGGTAATAGCACTTTTTCTATCTCTTGAATTGTTTCTCGGTATGCACCCTTGGGCAGTTTTTCATTTTGGGCTCTCGCTAGTATTGCAGTAGAGAGTTGAGAAATGGTGAACTCTGCGGATTCCTGATTTTTATTAGTTATGAGAGGTGCGAGGTCTGCGGTGTCAATGGTGAGTTCTCGCCTCTTAAGGAGGGCTTGCCTAAGGACGTTTTGGAGTTGTCTAATGTTTCCCTGCCACGTTTGGCGAGCGAGGTAAGAGACAGCTTCTTTAGTAATTCTATGATGAGAGATGCCTAACTCTTGGCTAAAGTTCTGGAGGAAGTGTGTGGTGAGGACTTGCACGTCTCCGAGCCGGTCTCTCAAGGGAGGTATCTTAAGAATGGAGCCATTGAGGCGATAGAGTAAGTCATCTCGAAATAACCCTTCATCCACCATCTTCTCTAAGTTCTGGTGTGTGGCAGCGATGACACGAACGTCTACTGGGATTTCCTCTTTGCCCCCCACTCTTTGGACAGTGCGCTCTTGGAGAACACGTAGCATCTTAGCCTGAAGGAGTGGCTGCATATCACCAATTTCATCAAGAAAAAGGGTAGAGCCTATGGCTTGCTCAAATTTCCCTATTTTAGTATGCGTCGCACCAGTAAAGGCGCCTTTCTCATGCCCAAACAGCTCAGACTCTAAGAGGTTATCAGGAATAGCGGCACAGTTCACGGCGATAAAGGGCATGTGGGAGCGGTGACCGTGCTCGTGTAAGGCGCGTGCAATGAGTTCTTTTCCTGTCCCTGTTTCTCCTCTGATTAAGACCGTGACGGGAGCTGCTGCCAGTTTAGCAAGATCTCGATATACTTTTAACATCGCCCGACTATTCCCAATCAAGCGCGCGGGCTTTATTTCTTTATCGGTTTCTATTCCTTCTTCGATAGGTGGGATTTGCGACCCGTTGAGAGCTTCCTGAATGACGATTTGCAGCTCATTAGGGTCTACAGGCTTAGGGAGGAAATCATATGCGCCTGCCTGCACCGCCTTAATCGCGATTTTAGCGTCAGTGTGATTTGATAATAAGAGCGTGGGAAGTTGGGGTTTTTCTTCTGCGAGTTTTTCTATAAGCGGTAGCCCTCCGAGCCCTTCTAACTTATATTCCGTAATGACTAAAGTGACACTAGGATCACTTAAAATGAAGTTAAGGGCATCAGCTCCATCCAGAAATGTGATGAGATCTGCTTGGAGCTCGTTTAGCAAAGGTTGGAGCGATCTAGTGGTGTGATCCACATCACTTTCCTTACTGTCTACTAAGACAATTTTGGGCATTTTTTGATCGGCCATTTCTTAATGTAATCGTATAGCTCGTCTCATGCCAAGCAGGGTTTCTAACAATCTTTTTTACTCTTACATAGGGGGGCTCTTATTGAGTCTGCTTTCAATAACTTATGCTCATACGATAGATCAGGTGTATATGGAGCTATCCCCTGAGAAGAAAGAATTCAAAGCCTTAGTCTTTATTGATGCGGGGTATTGCTTACCTGAATACAGAGGAGATGAGAATCAGGACGCTCCAGACAGAGATTGGCTACTTGGGCTTTCAGAGAGAGCGCATGTTAGGCTTAGGCAAGAAGCCGAGAAGTATATGCAGAGCTCCATAAAATTCATGCAGGATGAAGTAACTGTGCCGTATCAGGTTTCTTTTCCTGATTATGCTTCTACTCCATATGATTTCTATGAATCCTTAGTGCAGTCCCCAATCTTACGGGTCGAACTGCGCGGTAAATACTTATCCAGTGGTGGCTCTTTACAAGCCTCATGGAATGACCTGTATGAAGCAAATTTACTGGTGGAGCTGATATGGCAAGATGGAGAGGAAAGACAGGAGAATCTACTAACAATAGAGCCAGGTTCAGCGATAGATCTAGGGGTTCAAATTTCTCCCTTTGAGGGTCAGAGTAGCGAGCAGGCGGAGAATGACGAGCCTGTTATCACAGCCCAAAAAGGAGGATGGTGGCGCTTCGTTAAAATTGGGTTCGATCACATTATCCCATTAGGGGTGGATCACATCGTCTTTGTCATCGGGCTTTTTCTTTTTAGTCCTACGTGGAGGCCATTGTTGCATCAAACCATTACTTTTACGGTAGCGCACTCCATTACCCTTGCCTTAGCGTTGCTGGGGATAGTGACCTTTCACACTAAGTGGGTGGAGGTGATTATCGCACTCTCTATCGTTTATGTGGCGGTGGAGAACTTATGGACTAAGGAAATGGGAAAGAGGCGACTTATTTTAGTCTTTCTCTTCGGGCTTCTCCACGGTTTAGGCTTCGGGTCTGTCTTAGGTGAGTATCCGCTACCCAAGGACAAGCTCATGTTCGGGATAACTGGCTTCAATGTCGGTGTGGAGCTGGGTCAAGTAGTTGTGCTGGTGATCTGCTTCTTGACTATCGGCTGGTTTAAGAAGTCTTTTAAATGGATTCGTATTGTGGGGTCGCTTATTATCGGGAGCGTAGGGCTTTATTGGGTCATACAACGTATAATGGGATGAGTGAGAAGAAGACACGTAGAGAATGGATGAAGCACCTAGCAATGGCCGGTGGGGTCATTCTTATGGGCGCGGCAGGATATAAGAGGAAAGATGCGGAGGGGCTTCTCAGGCGCGGAAAGAACCGTATGGATGGTCTTCTAACGAGAAGGAAAGAGGGAGGCGATTCTCATGAAGAGGAGTATTATGATAATGAGTCCATTCCAAACGAGGCGGAATATCTCAGTTTTCTGGCTGGCTTAGGACTACGCTATATTTCTCCGCGTGAGATCGTTCGCCCGCATAAAAATTACCGTAAGGGTGTAAGAAACAATATTCCTCCTAAATCATTATGGGAGAACATCGGTCCTACTCTAGTGTTAGCAGATACCTTGAGAAACGAGCTGGGGGTAAAGGTAACTCTACTATCAGTTTATCGCTCCAGAGCATATAATAATGTGGTGGGTGGAGCGAGTCGCTCTCAACATATGCTGAATAAGGCGGTGGATTTGAAATTTGATTGTCCTTCTGAGGAGGCTTTCGCGCTGGCGGAGAGATTACGCAGCGAAGGGGTGTTTAAAGGGGGGATCGGGTGGTATCCCGGTTTCATCCATGTGGATACCCGAGGGCACGATGCGACATGGGGTAAGGAGGCATGAATTTATGTTGAACGAGTCAATAACCAAGGGTTAAGTTCCAGCATGTCTGATATATTTAAAATGCGTATAAGGGGCTGGGAAGATGGATGCGAAATCCCTGCAAAATTTGCTTTTGGGCAGCCAGGTAAAGATGCTCCTTTTGCTTCTGCAGGGAATGTAAACCCAGAAGTGCAGTGGGATAATGCGCCGAAGGGGACTAAGTCTTTTGCTCTGATTTGTGTGGATGTGGACGTGCCGTCTTCTGGCGAAGATGTGAACCAAGAGGGAAAAGAAGTATCTGCTGATTTGCCGAGAGTGGATTTCTATCACTGGGTTTTAGTGGATATTCCTGCACAGCTCTCTGGAATTCCTGAGGGTGTGTGTTCGCAGGGGGTTATCGCAAGAGGAAAGAAGGTGGGTGAATCAGAGTGGGGGATAGCGGGGCTAAATGATTATACAGACTGGTTTTCTGGAGACCCAGATATGGAAGGTGCTTATGGAAATTATGATGGGCCATGCCCACCATGGAATGATAGTATCATCCATCATTATCACTTCACTCTCTATGCCCTTGATACGGATTCGTTAGACCTAACGGGAGAGTTTACGGGTGCAGAAGCTTTAGAAAAAGTGAAAGGGCACGTTCTGGGTTCCTCAAGCTATGTGGGAACTTATACGATGAATCCTAGGCTTCGCTCTAGCTGAAATAGGTGCCCAAGGATGTTTTACCAGAATACCCCTTGAGACGTTCTGGGTGCGCGCCGTTACCTATCACAACCTGCGTACCATGAGAAAGGGCGACTTCTACGGCGTCTAGCTTAGAGTTCATTCCTCCGATCGAAAACTTTCCGGAGTCTTGAGTGACTTCTTTCCTAATTTCATCAATGCTGGAGACCTCAGGGATTACAGCATCATTTTTATTTAAGACCCCGTCTACAGAGGTGAGTAAGATCAGCAAATTAGTGTTGAGTATCCCTGATAGATTTGCAGCCAACATATCATTATCTGTTTTAGTGAGTTCCCTCAGAGAGACCACATCATTCTCATTAATGATGGGCAATACGTCCTCATTTTCTAGAAGGCGTAGTAAGACCTGCTTTACCCGCTTCCTATGTTTTTCTTCACGCAGATCATAACTAGAGAGAAGGATTTGGGCGACCTTTATGTCGTGTTCCTGAAACGCTTCTTGGTAGGTTTGCATGAGGTGCGCTTGCCCTATAGCGGCAGCGGCTTGTCTGGTCTCTACATCTTCGGGGTAAGAGCTTAATCCTAAGCGTGGCACTCCTGCACCTACCGCACCAGAGGATACCAAGATTAACTGGTGACCTGCTTGCTTAAGTTCTGAGAGGTGCCGAGAAAGGGCAGAAAAAACAGCAAGATCGAGATGTCCGTCATCCTTAGTGAGGACGCCAGTGCCGACCTTTACGATTATGTTTTTCCGTTTGCTCATTGGTTTAGTTTTCTGCAAGAGTTAATCGCTTTATACCTACTCTTCAGCTTCTCAAGGATTCAAAAATAGTTCATCAGTAGATACAAGAGGATAAACCTAGATTATTAAGATTGGTTTTGATTGACGGATTAAAGGGAATTAGGTCATTAAAAGTTATAATGACAGCAAGAGAAGAACTCAAATCCTTATTATTAGAGCAGTCCGTAAAGACGGGGGACTTCACCCTTTCATCAGGAGCAAAAAGTGACCTCTATGTGGACTGTCGAACAACGACGATCCATGCGCGCGGGGCAATTTTGATTGGGGAATTAGGTTATGAGATGGTTTGCCAAGAGTGTAAGTCTCTCGGCATTAAGCCTGACTCTATTGGTGGTCTTACGCTTGGAGCAGACCCGATCACACTTGCGATAGCAATGGAATCCTCAAGAGCAGGCGGAGAGTTACCCTTGCGCCCCTTCGTGGTTCGTAAGGAAGCGAAGGCCCACGGAATGGGAAAACGCATAGAAGGAAGCTTTAAGGAAGGAGATGAAGTAGTGGTGGTGGAAGATACCGCAACAACGGGTGGGTCTGCACTTAAAGCAGTAGAAGCGATTGAAGCCGCAGGAGGGAAGGTGACGTTTGTCTTAGTCCTTGTTGATCGAGAGGAAGGTGGAATAGAGAAGATAGAATCTAAAGGCTATAAGGTGGTGAGTCTCTTTACGAGAACGCAACTACTAGGCTAAAATAGGCTCTAATAAGTCACTGAATCCACAGAAGAGCTTAGACTTTTCTGGCGGAAGGTGTGGCACATTTTCACCACTTTCTAGGAAGGTTCTACAGATACTGAAGAATTCCGTCTTATTTTTTGAGCGGCGGATTTGCGCTTCAAATTCCTCTTCAATGCCTTGTGAGATGTAATTCATGTAACGTTTCATTTTATGCACATGCTTGATCTCATCAAAGGGGGCATGGAATTCCGTAGCTGTTTCTTCCCAAAGTCGCTCAATGTATCCGAGGAGGTCTTTTCTAGTGGGTTGGAAAACAGGTTCGTCTTTAAAGGCGGAATGAAGTTGAGAAAAGAGCCATGGGTTACGAATGGCTCCGCGCCCGATCATTAAGCCCGCAGCGCCTGTTTTCTTATGGTAAGCCAGCCCAGTCGCAACATCTACGATGTTCCCGTTCGCATAAACAGGACATTCCAGCGCATCTACGGCGCGTTTGACTTCATAATGATGAACGGGGGTTTGATATCGCTCCTTCACAGTGCGACCATGGATAGATAAAGCGTCTATGGAATGCTTAGCAAAAACATGGAGCAGGTCGTTCATTTCTTTCTCAGAGTAATAGCCCACTCTGGTCTTAACGGTGAATTCAAAGGGCGGGGGAATCGCTTCACGCAGTGCGCCTAGAATAGCATCTATCTTTTTGGGGTCTCTGAGCAGTCCGCCGCCAGCATCCTTTCTACACACAATGGGAGCAGGGCACCCTAGATTAAGATCCACCCCTTTTACTGGGTAATGAATGAGTTCTTTTGCTCCACGAACAAGGGAAGGAATGTCTTGCCCTATCATTTGCGCGTAGATCGGCTTGTTCGTTGGGTTCTCCTCTATGGATTTAAGAATACAAGGCTCAAGCTTGGAGTGGATATGCACTCGGAAGTATTCCGTTACATACTTATCCGCCCCACCATAATGAGCCATAAGCTTCATGAATGGGTAATCTGTCACTCTTTGCATGGGAGCTAGAAGGAGAGTTGGAGAGGAAGTAGGCAAAGTCGTGAAATGGTTATAAAGTCAGGCAGATGTTATAATTCACAACGCTCTAATTATATATACTATTGTAATTATGGAAAACAAAGATCTAGAAAAAAAAGTAGAAACCATCGACGTAGAAGCTACCTCAGAACAAGCTCCAAAGGTAGAAAGTAATTCAGGCGATAAAGCGAAGGACTACTTTAAGCGTGGAATGGAGGATGCCGCTAAACGCGCGGAACAATATGCTCCTAAGTTTAAGAAAGAAGTAGAATCCGTCATTAGTGAAGTCGCTTATGGAGCGGGATTCGTTCCTGGTTTTTTGGGAGCGTTTGTAAATGAATTTTTGCCAGAAAATTTAAAAGAAAGTATGCAAGAAGGTGCTTCTAAAGGTGAAGCACAAGCGAAAACGGTAGCTGGAAAAGTCCGTGAGGCAAAAGCGAAAACAAAATCTGATGACTCTGATAAATATGCACCATCCGCTGAAGCATAAACAATTGTAACTTTTAACAAGAACCTTCCGTATAAAAATGCGGAAGGTTTTTATTTTCCGATGCAGAATTGAGCGAAGATTTGCCCTAAGATCTCTTCTGTATCGACTCTCCCAGTAAGTTCCCCGATGGCATTCAGTGCTTCTCTAAGGGTGACGGAGATAAGCTCTGGGTCTTCTTGTGAGGTTATTTCTTGAAGTGCATTCTGGAGAGAGGTCCTTATCTGGTTAAGGCAGCCTTGGTGACGAGCATTAATAGCGATGAGGGAGGAACCTGTGAGTTGATTCCCGTCTAGAAGTAACTCAGAAACTGTTTTTGGTAGATCTTTTAGTCCATTAGCCTTTTTACAGGACACTCTTAGATATTTTTTCTCCCATTCGTTTGTTATACTTTCGTCTTCTTTATTTAACAGGACGAGGTGTCTAACTTTTGGCGGGATCTTAGCGCGTTCAACTTTTGATGGGGGTAATGTTCCGTCAATGACTTCAATGATGAGGTCTGCGGACTCCATTTCTTTATAGGCGCGATTTATCCCTTCTTGTTCAATTGCTTGTTCTGTTTTTCTGAGTCCGGCGGTATCGATGAATTTGATAGGTAAGCCTCCGATATCTACGACTTCTTCTACAGTATCACGAGTCGTCCCTGCAATCTCGCTTACGATGGCACGATCATATCCGAGGAGTGCATTGAGTAAGGAAGATTTTCCGGCATTTGGCTCACCACAGAGAACAACTCGCGCGCCTTCTCGCAAGAGCTTTCCTGTGTAAGAAGTGGAGAGGAGGCTTTCGCATTTTGATAAAAGAGCGTCTAGTCGCTTGCTGAGGAGTGCGCCTGTTTCTGGGTCTATATCATCTTCAGGGAAATCTATGAAGGCTTCTAGGTGAGCGGTGACTTCAATGAGTGCTTCTCTCATTTCTGCAGTGACGGCTTGGATAGAGCCGTGCAGTTGGTTTTGAGCAGCACGAAGGGCAAGGTCTGACTGCGCGGAGATAATGTCCATTATTCCTTCGGCTTGTGTGAGATCTAACTTTCCATTGAGAAAGGCCCGTTGTGTGAACTCTCCCGGATCAGCGGCATCAGCTCCGCATTCGAGAAGTCTTTTTAAAACCGCTTGCGTCACATAAACCCCGCCGTGGGTAGAGAGCTCTATGGTGTCTTCTCCGGTGAAGCTCGCAGGGTTAGGGAAATAGGTAGCGAGAACTTCATCAATGTTTTCACCAGTGGTATCTGTAATAGAGCCGAGAATAGCTTTTCTCGGTGATCTGGCGAGCTTCTTAGCTCCTGTGAAGCATTTAGCTACAACTTCTAAGGAGGCTGAACCACTGAGCCGAATGACAGAGATAGCCCCTATGCCTGTAGGGGTCGCAATGGCTACTATTGTGTTATCCATAACACTTATAAGACTTCATCCAGCACCTCTAAGAAGCGTGCGTTTTCGGTAGGAGTGCCAACGGAGACACGAATCCAATCTGGAAGCTTATACCCACTCATGGCACGAACAATGACGCCTTTTGCGAGCATTTCTTTAAAGACACGATCTCCTTCTTTTACTTTAACGAGGACAAAATTCGCAACGGATGGAACGTATTCTAGGTTACGCTTCTCAAACTCGGAATGAAAGAGCTCTAAGCCGATACGATTATTCTCTACCGTGGCATTAATGTGAGAGGTGTCATTGATAGCGGCGAGGGCGCCAGCTTGTGCAATGGCATTCGCATTGAATGGTTGGCGTGCTTTATTCAGGATATTGGCGAGAGGCTCAGAGGCAAGACCGTAGCCGATTCTTAAGGCCGCCAGTCCTTGTGCCTTAGAAAAGGTTCTGAGGACACACACGTTTTTCCCTTCTCGGATATATTTAAGAGTGTCTGGTGCGTCATCTAGGAATTCAAAGTATGCTTCATCAAAGACGACGATGACATGCTCTGGGACTTTTGCCATGAAGGCGTCAATCGCGGCCTCTGAAACTATCGTTCCCGTGGGGTTGTTAGGATTCGCGATGAAGACGAGGCGCGTTTTATCTGTGATGGCATTTAACATGCCGTCTAGATCATGCACAAAGCCAGGGTCTGGGACGGCTACATATTTAGCCCCGAAGAGGGTAGCCATGAGCTTATAAACGACGAAGGCGTGCTCTGCTGCGACCAGCTCCGCATCTGGATTTAAGAAGGAGTGACACAGGAGCTCGATGATTTCATTTGAGCCATTCCCTAAGACAGTGTTTTTAATGTCTAAGTCATATTTTTCTGCGATAGCGGAGCGTAATTTGAAGCCTCCACCATCAGGGTAGATGTGTGCAGTGCTTGCCGCTTCAGCGATCGCTTTTTGAGCTAAAGGAGAAGGTCCAAGAGGGTTTTCATTGCTGGCAAGCTTGACGATCTCTTTAGGATCTAGCCCTAGCTCTCGGGCGGTCTCTTCAATAGGTTTTCCAGGCTCGTAAGCTACGAGGTCACAGACGAATTGGTTTGCGTGATCAGTTGTCATTTGGGAAGGGTATAGTTGCTAAAGGGATCGTTTAATGCTATGAATAACTCAAGAGGCTAAGTTGGCTTTTGTGCGGTATAAATTGAGGAAATGCCGCAGGATAACGGAATGGAATTGGGGGACTTAAAGCCTTGTGAAGCGATGAGCCTTTCCATCCTTTTACCAGACGGAAACTTTTGGATCGATCCTGATAGGTAATGGTAAGCATCTGGCTGCTGCGTGAGAAACCCAGCTAAATGCGGGAGGACATTATCTAGATAAAAGATATATGGCGAGCGCAATAGGTTTGCTGGAACGGAGAAGTCTAGTATTAAAAGATGCCCTCCAGGTTTGAGAACTCTCAGCATTTCTTCAAGCGCTCTTTCCCAATCTGCCATGTTCCTGAGACCAAAGGCAACAGTGACTACATCATAAGAGTTATCATCGAAGGGTAGGTTTAGTGCATCTGCCTCTAGAGTTTTTTGCACTCCTCTGGAAGTCGCATAAGCCAGCATTTCTGCACAGAAGTCTGAGCCCGTAACGGAGCACTCAGATAATACTTTTTGAAATTCTAAGGCTAGATCTCCAGTTCCTGTTGCGATATCTAAAAGGGAGGTGGGATTCCACGCTTTTACAATCTGCGCGACCTTTTTTCTCCATAGTATATCAGTGCCTAAGCTTAAAACATGGTTTGTGATGACGTAGTTGTCTGCAATGCGCGCAAACGCACCTTTTACATATTCAGGATCTTGCATGGAGTTATTTAGGTTCAGGGAGAATGTCTCTGTAGATGGAATTCTCTGATCCCTCAATGACGGTAGCACCGATCGCTTTTTCGTAAAACTCTATCGGTCCCACCCCTCCAATAATAGCGTAGGCATAGCCAGAGTCTCTCAGTGCTTCCATGCATTTGAAGAGGAGAGCCTTTCCTATGCCGAGCCCTCGCGCATCTTCGCTTACGCCAGTGGGCCCGAAGTAACTTTTACAGGTGGTATCATAACACCCAAAACCGAGGATCTTTTTATCCTTGGTGGCAATGAAACAAGAAGCCGGTTGCCGAGTCATTGCTACTGATACCTCACTCACCCATTTAGGTGAAAAGTGCTCAGCGACAAAGGCTTCTACAAGGTGTTTTTCATAAATCCCAGGTCTACGTAGGATAACGTCATTATCCTCACACTTTTTATATAATGAGTTTGATTCAGGCAGAGAGAAAAGCCTTACAAGCATGTCAACCATGTAGTAAAGTTAGCCATGTTCACTCATTCATCAATGAGAAATGTTTGATAAAATTTAGGATGCTCCGAGTGCCGCTTGCGTGTTTGGTTAATTTTTCTACTACTACCTTATAAATGCTGTCTAGAGGGAAAATAAAATGAGTATTGGAACTCCCCAGCTTATCTCTATGAGAAGGTAGAAGTTTTCCGCATGAAATTTATATTAAGTCTTGAATTTCAAAGGGAAAAGGGAAGACCAATTATTTAGGAAGGAGGTGAGTTCGCGATCATCAGATTTGAATTCGTCTGATGCAATGGAATCTTGTTCTACTTTATTTAACCCCCTTGACTCCCAGCATTTAGGTTTTGCGTTGGAAGTAACCCAGACATAGCTCTGGATTGAAGCTTTTGACCTTCCTAATGAATCATATCTTTTTAGGAGTTCTCTTGGAGGGAGAATTACAAAATCATAAGACCTGGTTTGAAATTGGTAGAGAACTAACACCCAATAATCTGCTGGCGACTCTTCTATTTTGTCTCTTCGAAAGGTCCACCACCCTCCAGACTTTATGCCTGCACTAACAGTTTGGCGCACCCCCATGCCAAGGAAATCTTTTGAGAATTTCACCTGTAGTGAAATGCTAGAACGGCAATCTGCAGAGGTCACTAACAAATCAATACCTGTATCTTTGGCTGGTATCCAGACTCTATTCTCTGGGAATTTTTTCTCAATCTCTTGACCAACAAGGTACTCGCCAGCATGGATTGTGAATATTGGTTTCATAAGGGAGCTTTTGACATGCTTTCAAAGATGATTTAACTCAATAACAATAAATAGACTTGTCATTAAGGAACTTTAAACTTGTGGTCTTTATTAGGGTCTTGTGGGTCTAAGACTGTTTTTCCGGAAGGAATTCCCTGTATGACTACTGGATTGTTATTGTAAGGATTATACACCCACCCTGGCTTTCCAGGAATAGGGATTGC
>CALLLS010000029.1 GCA_938008215.1 uncultured Verrucomicrobiales bacterium
CTCGGTTTCCTCATCTGCTTCCCAGCAGTCGTCAGACATCCAGCCTTCCACTCCGCCTAGCTTCCGAACTGGCTTTTCTTCCAAATAAGGAATAAGCTTAGCCATAGGTTTATTGTTCTTACCCAAAACTAGTTCCTCACCCGCTGCCACTTGCTCGAGATATTTAGAAAGTTGCGTCTTCGCTTGCTGAACATTAATCACCTTCATAAAAGCAGACTAAACCAAGTCTGGTTTAGCTTCAAGTGTATTTTAAATTGTGATGGTTACCAATACGTAATCTAAAATAGGCATCCACCTTTCCTCTCCTACATCTCATTTCACACTTCCCATACGGTGAAAGGGGAAAATAATTTTAGTTACTTTACCGGTAAAAGATTCTCTCGGGACATTCCCCCAATATCTACTATCAAAGCTATTTCCTGTATTATCACCTAAAACCAAATATTCGTTCTCACTGACTACATATTCATCTCCATCTCTAGAAGCCAATATAAACCTGCTAGCTGAAGTAGGTGGATAAACGTATTCTACTTCAGGTAAAACATTTTCCACCAACTCACCATTCGCATACACTTTTCCGTCCTTAAATTTAATCCTTTCCCCTGGCATCCCTACGATTCTTTTAACGTAGACCGTCGCGGCTTCACTTTTCGTCATTCTTGAAATATTAAGAATTTTTTTTGTGCTAAAAGTTACTATATCTCCCCTCCGAGGCTCTTTGAAGATATAAGCTAAGGGATCTACCGCTACTATATCCCTGGTGTTTTGAGGTTTTTCCGGACTTACTCCCATTAAAGTAGGTGCCATTGCGCTCGTAGGGACCTTATAGGCTTTTCCGATTTTTTTTCTAAGCTCTGGTGTATACTCCCACGCAATAGCTAAGAAGATGAAGAGAATCCATGACTTCATCTTCATACGCCCTTTCTTAAAACTTTTTACGTAGTTCACTAAGAGAGTTATGAGTAAAACTCCAAAACATAAATAACCCATCCACACGGGAAACGCCTCCTTACCAATTATTAGGCAAGTGATAATAGATAACAGGAATAAGCAAATCATCCAATATATCCCAGACCTAATTTCCCCTGCTCTTATCAGCCCAAAGCTAGGCACAAGAACACTCAATAAAACGCCTATCCATCGAGCACCAAGTGGTTTTTCATGTGGAGGTGTTGCCTTGGGGGCTTCATAGATATTTTTTTCCATCGTAATACTGTCGGTTATTAAGTAATCTCTCTAGTCTTATCCTTGCTTAGTCTTAGATTTCACTTCCACGGGTGGCTTCTTGCCTTTCGGGAGTTTAGGAGGTATATTGCCAACTAACAGTCAGAACCGTCAAGGGATATCCGCTCCGGTCTTGGTGTAGATCCACTTTGTTACCTTGCCACTATTAATAAGGCATTTCCCAATGACGGGTTGCTTGCCTAAAATCGTTTCTTTTTCATACGTCGCGAAGCCGATTTGGTATTCTTTTCCTCCGATTGATTCTTTCTCGCCCATTTCCCATTTTTTGACTCCCTCAGTAGTGAATTCCGAAACCATCTTTTTCTCGACGCTCGCTTTCATAGTCTCGATAAGTTCTTCTTCGGTAAGATCAACAGGTTTAGCCTCCGGCTTTCCTTTCTTAGGTTGTTTAGGTTCATCTTTGACCCCAGCTACTTTCGCTTTTTCTTCCGCGATAGCTGGGCTCTCTACCGCAGGCGTTACCTTTATCGCAGGCTTCGCTTTTACTGCTAGTGCTTCCTCTTTTTTCGCTGGTTTGGAAACCGTTTCCTCTATTACGACAAGTGAAGCTTCTGGTTCCGCTAAAACAAAAATCTGAGGGTATAAAAAATACGCTAAGGCAGCACTAGCGAGTAAGACAAATACGTATCCGAAAATCCTCATATGTGATTGAAATACGAGCATTTGAAGAATGAAGCAAAGTATTTTTAATTGCCTAGTTCATTGGAGTGGATAAAAGAACGGAGATGGCAATGCATAAACTCTTTCTTCTCGATGGGATGGCACTCGCCTATCGCGCCCACTTCGCTCTCATTCGGAATTCCATTACCAATTCTAAAGGAGTAAATACGTCCGCGGTTTATGGATTCACGAACACCCTCGCGTCCATCATTGAGAATGAAAAGCCGACACACATCGCCGTAGCCTTCGATACCTCTGCTCCCACCACTAGACATAAAACTTTTCCCGAATATAAGGCGCAGCGAGACGCCATGCCAGAAGAGCTTTCGATCGCCATTCCAAACATTAAGAAAATGTGCACTGCGATGAATATTCCCATTCTAGAGCTAGATGGGTATGAAGCGGATGACATCATTGGAACGCTTGCGAAAATCGCTGATGTGGACGGAAACTATCAGACCTTTATGGTGACGCCTGATAAGGACTTTGCGCAACTCGTCTCTCCTACCACGAGTATTTGGAAACCAGGTCGCCAAGGAGCAGACACGGAAATCATGGGTGTAGAGGAGATCCTCGCAAAATGGGAGATCGAGCGTCCAGAGCAAGTTATCGATATATTAGGGCTTTGGGGGGACAGCGTTGATAACATCCCTGGCGTCCCTGGGATTGGAGAGAAAACTGCTAAGAAGCTCGTCGCAGAGTTCGGAAGTGTAGAGGGCTTACTCGCCAATACCGACAAGCTGAAAGGAAAACAAAAAGAGAAAGTGGAGGAGAATAAAGAGCAAGCACTACTCTCTAAGGAGCTCGCTACCATCATTCTAGATGTCCCCATCACTCAAACACTGGAAGATCTACAGAAACAGGAAATCAATAAAGAAGATCTCGCAGCACTCTTTTCTGAGTGGGAATTTCGCACTCTTTCTAAGCGCCTACTAGGTGAAGAAGTAGCGGTGGGTGCGGCTCCCACAGATAGCGAAGACACTTCCGTTCCGTTAGAGCTAAAGACCCTCGCCGATGTGCCGCATGATTACACCCTCATTGAATCTGAAGCCCAAATTAAAGAACTTTTAACCACCATGCATAAAGCGGAGAAGTTTTGCTTTGATTTAGAAACGACAGGGCTGAATCGCTTTGAGGCTGACATTCTAGGGATTGCCTTTTGTGCAGAGCAAAGGAAAGCGTATTACCTCCCATATGAAGAAAAGCTGAAAGAGCCTCTCCAAGAACTCTTTTCTACTTCCTCTGAAAAGCTAGGGCACAACCTTAAGTATGATCTCTCCGTCCTGCTGAATCACGGAATATCTGTTAAAGGAACACTCACGGATACCATGCTCCTTCACGCCTTGGTCGCGCCAGGGCAAAAACATGGAATGGATGCTCTCGCGGAAACGGAGCTCGGATATAAAACCGTTAAACTCTCTGAACTCGCCGAAAAAGCGGCGTCAGTAGCACCTGCTGATGATTTGTTTTCACTAGCGGAGGAAAAGCACACCAAAAAGAAAAAGGGTAAGGACATCGACATGAATGCCATTCCTACTGATTTATTAGCTGAATATGCTTGTGAAGATGTGGACATTACATGGCAACTCGCAAGCGCCCTTACTCCGAGGCTAGAAGAACAAGGGATGACTGAGCTTTACGATAAGGTGGAAGCTCCTTTGCTCAATGTTCTCACAGAAATAGAAATGACCGGAATCTGTATTTCTCAAAAAGCCTTGGCTACGATTGGAACAGACCTCCAACAAAAAATAGACACGCTTTCTACTAATATTACAAAGGAAGCGGGGCGTGAGTTCAACCTAAACTCTCCTAAACAGCTAGGCGAAATCCTCTTCGGGGAAATGAACCTCGTGGAGAAGCCTAAAAAGACGAAGACGGGGCAGTTTGTCACCAACGAACAAACGCTCTCCACTCTCGCTCCTAAGCATAAGATCGTGGCTGACATTCTGGAATATCGCGAATGCGCCAAGCTGAAGAGCACTTATGTGGATGCGCTTCCTACTCACCTAGAGCCGAAAACCGGGAAGATACATACTTCTCTTCACCAGCTCCAAACCGCGACGGGAAGACTTGCCTCCTCAGACCCTAACCTCCAAAACATCCCAATTAGGAGTGAAGCGGGGAAAAGCATTCGCGCCGCCTTTGTTCCCAGAGGAGAGGACTACACCCTTCTTGCCTGTGATTACTCACAAATCGAGCTTCGGGTCATGGCTGCTATGTCTGAAGATCAGGGTATGATTTCCGCATTCCAAGCGGGAAAAGACATTCACACCGCCACCGCCGCGAAGGTGTTTGGCGTCAATGATGATGACGTGACCAGAGAAATGCGCTCTGTCGCCAAGATGGTAAACTTCGGGATTATTTACGGCATCTCTGCCTTTGGTCTTTCTCAACGGCTAGACATCCCCAGAAAAGAAGCCTCTCAAATCATTGAGGCTTACTTTGAGGAATACCCACAGGTGAAGGGATTCATGGAATCAACAGTGGAAGAAGGGAAAGAGAAAGGATACGTGGAAACTCTCATGGGACGTCGGCGTTACATGCCAGACTTAAATTCTAGCAATGGCATGATACAGAAAAATGCGGAGCGAGCGGCCATCAATACGCCCATCCAAGGCTCGGCCGCAGACATGATCAAGCTCGCCATGATTCAGGTGCAGGACTTCCTCAAAAAGAAAGAGTGTAAGACTGAAATGCTTCTCCAAGTACACGATGAACTTCTCTTTGATCTCCATAAAGATGAGCATGACCTCATCCCTGAAATCTGTAAAATCATGGAGGGAGCCTTAAAGCTTCCTCATGCTGTCCCTGCTAAAGTAGAGTTCGGCACAGGTGAAAACTGGCTAGAAGCACACTAAAACTAGACTGCACCCCAAACGGTTTATATTGCGCAGCTCAGAACATGCACAAATTTAGTATTGCACCTCATAACACCTTAGATAAAACAAAATCATGTTTTCAGGATTATACACAGCGATCATTACTCCTTTTAGTAACGGAAGGTTAGATGAAGAGGCGTTTGCCAACCTTATAGAAGAGCAAGTAGCAAGTGGGGTAGATGGCATCGTGCCTGCTGGCACCACGGGTGAATCCCCTACTATTACAAACGAGGAGCATATTGATATTATTGCGAAGGCGGTGAAATACGCGGCAGGAAGAATAAAGGTCATTGCGGGCTCAGGGGCGAACTCTACGGCTGAAGCCATTTATCTCACCCAAGAATCCGAAAAAGTAGGTGCAGATGCGTCCATGCAGGTAACACCATACTATAACAAGCCATCACAAAAAGGGCTTTACTTGCACTACGCGGCGATTGCCCAAGCGACTCGATTACCTATCATGCTTTATTCTGTGCCTGGACGCAGCGTCATAGAGATAGAAGTAGAAACGGCAGTAAGACTGGCGCAAGACATCCCAAATATTGTCTCTATTAAAGAGGCAGGTGGACGCACCTCACGAGTAATTGAGCTCCGTGCCGCGCTTGGAAAAGACTTTTCCATTCTTTGTGGTGATGACCCATTGACTCTCCCCTTCATTGCCGCTGGTGCTGACGGGCTCGTATCAGTGAGCGCAAACCTTATACCAAAGCAGATGGCTGAAATGGTAGCCGCCTGTAAGTCTGGAAATCTTTCTCAAGCGCAGGAAGCCTTTTACAAAATACTCCCTCTTATGAGCAGCCTCATGAACTTATCAGTGAATCCCCTCCCCATTAAAGAAGCTTGCGCAATGGCGGGTAAATGCACGA
This sequence comes from uncultured Verrucomicrobiales bacterium, assembly GCA_938008215.1. Classification (GTDB taxonomy): domain Bacteria; phylum Verrucomicrobiota; class Verrucomicrobiia; order Verrucomicrobiales; family Akkermansiaceae; genus WTJZ01. The sequence goes on from CALLLS010000029.1 coordinate 5,651, forward strand.
ATGAGTTCAGACTACCACTCACAAACTTATCCGCCAAGGAAAGTGAATCGCTTAAGTCCTTACTTACGGAACATTCTATTATTTAAAACGGCGCTACATACCTACAACCCTTTAAATTTATGTTATCAATACTCATTACTGGTGCTAATGGACGCATGGGAAAGACCGTGCAAGAAGCCGTGCAGGCAAACCCTGAAACGAAAATAGGAGCCGTTCATGACGAAGGTGAAGACCTTAAGCTCGCTATGACGCAGGCGAAGTGCACAATCGACTTCACCGTTCAGAGCTTTACGGACCAGGTGCTCTCTACTGCGGTAAACCTTAATAAGCCTATCGTGATGGGAACGACAGGACATACTGAAAAACAAAGAGAAGCGATTCGAGAAGCCTCTCAAACGATCCCTATCGTTTACGCCCCAAACTTTTCCATCGGAGTGAATACCCTGTTCTGGCTTACACGTAAAGCCACAGAAATCCTTGGTAATGAACGATGTGATATAGAGGTCACGGAAATGCACCACCGCCACAAAATAGATGCCCCATCTGGCACGGCGCGTCGCCTTTTAGAAATCTTAAATGAAGCGACAGGCACTAATTATGAGAACGATATTGATCACGGCAGACTTGGTAACATCGGTGCTCGTGAACAAGGAAGAATAGGAATGCATACGCTACGAGGCGGTGACGTAGTGGGCGATCATACCGTTATGTTTGCTGCCGATGGAGAACGTCTAGAGCTGACGCATAAAGCCTCTAGCCGTATGACCTTTGCCGCTGGAGCCGTTACCGCCGCCGTCTGGTTACAAGACAAAGAAAGCGGACTTTATGATATGCAGGATGTCTTAGGACTAACTTAAGGGTATTCAAATATCAGTGTCCACCGTATAGAAATCCGCTGATTGCCTGGAAGCTACCTCTCGTTCTTCAGGTGGAAATCTCCTAATCATTAGAGAGCAAATGAGGCTCCAGATAATTGATATTATAAGGACCATTGGAGACCAGACTATATCTAATGCCGCTAACACTGGAGACCACAGAGCTGTAAGAATGAGACTTATCGATAAGAGCGAGAACTTATGCCAAGCTGATAAATGGTTCTGGAAGAGGTAACAAAACGTAAAAATCGCGAGTCCCCCGCCGACCACAAGATACCAAAACGGGAGTTCAGTAGTCACTTTCCCCGTTAATTGTATATTTACATAGAATCTGTGAAGAACTTTATTCAAACTAGTGGAGAGAGGTGAAAAGAGTAATGCTAAGTATGTAAAGAAGCCGAGCAACGCCCCTACATACTTAGGAAAAAATAAGCTTAACCCCTTCATCATTCCCCTTGCTCATCTTGATATGCTTTCAGGACGAGAGCACTTAAGAACTTATCTGGATCTTGTACGGTCTCAAGTGTCGCTTCTAGTTTGCTTTGACCTGTCTTGGTTTTAATCAGCTTCATACCATAAGCATAGTCCTTAAAGATCCTTTGGCATATTTTCATTAAAGTTTGCCCTTCATCCATACGCATTTTCACGAGGTAATCCACTGCCTCTTCAGAAAAAGAGAGTCCAACACCATGTTCATCAAGAAAGCTTTGTGAATATTGCTTTAATTCACGCATCGCATCCTCTCTAGTCGCTATGACTCCCATCTTAGAATACTTTTCTAGAGCTTTTTGACTATTCTCTAAGAGATCTCGATTCACCTTCAATTCACTCACTCCTAAGCCTGGCATCTCATATTTAAAGTCTCTCAAAAGGCTTTCTAATACCGTCATTAATGCACGTGCTCCCGTGTTTTGTTTCTCAGCGAGCTCCGCAATGTAATCTATGGCATCATCTTCAAAGCGAATCTGTATATCATATGCCTCAAACTGACGAATGTATTGGTTTAAGATAGAACCTTCTGAATACTTGAGAATATTAGCGAGGTCTTTTTTAGTGAGTGACTCACAATGCACTCTTACTGGTAGTCTACCCACAAACTCAGCTTCGAATCCATATTGAATGAAGTCCTGCGTTTCTACCTTAAACATTAAATCAGATGGAGCCTCATCTCGCTGTTGTGCTCCAAAACCGATCTGCCCGTCGCGCTCTCTTTTCTCGATAATCTTATCTATTCCAGAAAATGCGCCGCTGACGATAAAGAGAATGTGACGTGTATTAATAACATCTTTCTTATCTTCCCCTTTACCTTTCATCATCATCATCATTTGCCCCTGCATATCCATGGGATTCATGAGTGGCACTTCTGTCTCCTCCATGAGCTTTAAAAGTGTCGTTTGCACTCCCCTGCCGCTTACATCTCTACCACCATTTCCAGACGCACCAGAGAGCTTATCGATCTCATCTATGTAAATGATTCCATGCTCTGCCAACTCGACGTCTCCACCTGCTTTCTTCACAAGATCTCTGACGAGGTCATCAACATCTCTCCCTACATATCCTGTTTCCGAAAACTTGGTCGCATCTGCTTTAATGAAAGGCACCCCAATTAGGTCTGCCAAATGCTTCACTAGATAAGTCTTCCCCACCCCAGTAGGACCAGTAATAAGAATGTTTTGCTTATGGAAATCTAAGCTACTAGGCACCTCCTCTCCATCCTCCTGCAAACTATGGTAATGCTTCACATTATTATAATGATCACACACTGCAATTGCTAATGCCTTCTTCGCTTCTGTCTGCCTAATAATGAACCTATCTAAATAAGCTTTTATGTCTCTCGGCAAGTAGGAGAACTCATAAATATCTCCTAAGTCTTTCTCTGTTACAGAGTCATTATCTGCACCCTCTTCCTCACTCGTGAAAGGTGTTTGAACACTTGCGTTACCAAATTTCTGAAAGACTCCTTCTAGCATTTTCTTTAGCTCTTTAGGGTCTGGTGGCTTTGTGTCGCCTGCGTATGTTTTTCTTATCATATTTTGATATTATCTACAGCTACAGCGAAACGAAAGTTTAATACACTCTAAAAATAGCCAGGCTATTAATTAGAGAGGATAGAGATCATACCTTTTCCAGAGTTCTTAGAGAGAATAAGTTCAATCTTAATGTTAAAAAAACAGGTCTCTTAACGTGTTAGTGAATGATTACTTTTCACCTTGTTATTCTTCATTCGTTAGCTAATTACTTTTCTGTAGAATTTTATTTTTCCAAAGAAAATCTATTAACCACCTTAACTATTCAATACCGTGTCATTTACATCCATCATTGAAGTTCACGCTCGTGAGATCATCGACTCTCGAGGCAATCCAACCGTAGAAGTAGACGTTCAACTAGAATCAGGAGCATTCGGTAGAGCAGCAGTTCCTAGTGGTGCATCTACTGGAGAACATGAAGCATGGGAACTAAGAGATAAAGAAGACCGCTACCTTGGTAAAGGCGTTCAAAAGGCGGTTGATAATGTAAATACTCAGATTGCGCCTGCCCTCCTTGGTGCAGATGCCACGCAACAAGCGGCGATTGACCAAATGATGATCGACCTTGATGGGACAAAAAATAAGGCAAATCTTGGAGCGAACGCAATTCTTGGAGTCTCTCTAGCCACTGCTAAGGCAGCCGCGGAAGCTTCTGAACTCCCTCTTTTCCAATACATCGGTGGAGCAAACGCAAAGGTTCTTCCTGTCCCAATGATGAATGTCATTAACGGAGGTTCTCACTCTGATGCCCCAATCGACTTCCAGGAGTTCATGATTATGCCTCACGGCGCACCCACCTTTAAAGAATCTGTTCGTTGGGGTGCAGAGGTATTCCACGCACTTCAGAAAGTGCTTAAAGGGCGTGGTCTCGTAACGTCCGTTGGTGATGAAGGTGGATTTGCTCCAGCTCTGAACTCTGCGGAAGATGCTCTAGGAGTTTGTTGCCAAGCGATCGAAAATGCAGGATATAAAGTAGGTGAAGACATCTCCCTCGCGCTTGATGTGGCTTCCTCTGAATTTTACGACAAAGAAAAAGGAAAATATATATTCCATAAATCCACTAACGAAGAACTCTCAGGTTCTGATTTGGTTGGGCTATATAAAGACCTATGTAATAAGTTTCCCATTATTTCCATTGAAGATGGATGTGATGAAAATGACTGGGACACGTGGAAAATGCTTACTGATGTGATCGGAGATAAGGTGCAACTCGTAGGGGATGATCTATTCGTAACTAACAAGGACTTTCTTAAAAAAGGAATCGATCTTGGAGTCGCTAACTCCATCCTCATAAAAGTGAATCAAATCGGCACGCTTACAGAAACCTTTGATTCCGTAGAGCTAGCTAAAGAAAATCGTTATACTTCAGTCATCTCTCACCGTTCAGGAGAGACAGAAGACACCACTATTGCGGACATCGCAGTAGGTCTAAATGCAGGACAAATCAAAACTGGCTCCATGAGTCGTTCTGACCGTATCGCTAAGTATAATCAACTTCTCCGCATTGAAGAAATGCTAGGCGCTAGTGCGGTATTTGGAGGGAAAATGAATGTCATATAAAGCATTTCCAACCACCTAGCAAAATTACGGGGAGCTTATTGGCTCCCCATTTTATATCATGAAAGGAAAAGAACATTTAGAAAAGGCAGAATGGCTACTGGGCTTTGACTTTGATGGGACACTTGCGGATGTAGAGAATGACTACTCCGTTCACCCGCTCTTTTTTGAAGCTCTTAGGAAACACAAAAAGAATATTCCTCTGGCATGGGGGATTTGTACGGGGCGGTCGCTAGAGTTCACTTTAGAAGG
>CALLLS010000030.1 GCA_938008215.1 uncultured Verrucomicrobiales bacterium
CATCTGTTTCCATAACAAAATATTCCCCCCTAAGCCTAAACGCTCTTCCGCCAAGTTCTAACCCATTTTCACGCCACTGATACGTATAATCCATACCATAAACTTCTCTGTCCGCTCCGCCACCTACATTCTTAGCGTAGTTAAATCCTAGGTTGTTCTGGTGAAAGTCCGTCACATTATAATAGAAAAGTCCTCTCTCCGTAATGACCTCATCATTAAACCCTTCGGCACAGTGTTCGTCGTCGTGTTCGTCTTCACCATGTGCGTGATCATGGGAGAGAGTTTCACCATATGCCACAGACCCAAGAAAACCTCCACGATCAAAGGTGGTGCCCCAGCTAAGCTCTACTCCGTTCATTGCTAATCCTTCGTCTCCAAAAAATGAGGTAGTTGAAAGATTTGCATCTGCATAATCCCATCCGTGGAGATGCACTTGGTTTTGATTTCCTATACGATTTAAAAACCTACCTGCACGCAGCTCAAAGCCATACGTTGGGTCAACAACTTTTAGGAAACCCTCTTCCCATTCTGACCCAAAGCCTCCGACGGCTTCTTGAAATGAATTCAAATTGAAGAACCCCGAAAACCAATCCGTAGGCTGGAGGTTTAACCCTAAATCCAAACCTTGAAAATAGATGTCTTGCTGTGGATCATGCGCGTGCCTGAAAAGATCTCCCTCACCTTCCTCTAAGCCTGCTATGAAATTCGCATGTGCCGTCACCCAAAAAGGCTGTTGCTGTGCAGGAGTATTCCATAATTGAAAGATCGTAGGGGTGGTTTGGGAGAAAGTAGGCTGGCTCTGAGCTAAAGCAGGAGCAACAATCATTGCGGATATAACTAATAAACGAAACATAATTACTGTTGTTATAAAGTTGCATTAAAAATACCGCTCGCTGATATTTGTCAATATGTTTATTGCATTTTTGTTGCACTTCATGAAATAAGTAAAGCTCTTGGAAGAGCTACTAAATCATTGCAGAGAGAACGGACTCCGTGTCACGGTTGGTCTTCGTGCCATTTTAGACGCCTTAAACGCTGCTGACCTCCCCCAATCTTTATTAGATCTTGAGCAGAATAAGGAGCTAGCGAAGCTGTGTGACCGTGCCACTATCTTTCGCACACTCCAGCGGTTAGAAGGAATCGGCCTCCTGCGTCGTCTTAATTTCTCGCACTCGGGCGCAAAGTTTTCTCTCAACACCGGTGACGGGCATAAAGAATACCTTCTCTGTAAAAACTGCGGGGATGTTCAGACTTTAGACATCTCATGCCCTGTGCATAAGTTAGAGCGAGAGCTTGCGGAAAGCAGAGGATTCTCAGAAATGTCTCACGAGCTCACCTTTTATGGTCTCTGCCCTCAATGCTCTTAAGAAAATAATTGAGGCCTTACAGTAAGGAGCTTAGCTAAAAAGAGCGCCTAAGAGAGTAGCGCCGCCTGTCATTAGCGAGATACAATAAACAATCTTAAGTAAAATCCTCATAACAGGTGCTATGCTATCGTCATTATTCAGCAAGAAGCCTAATAATCCGATGAATAAGGCAATAGCGCCTAAGATCATTGCAAGGGTACCTGTAAACAAGCCTTTGACTGTTTCTAGAGCATCAACAAAGCTTATACTAGAGAAGATGATGTGGGATCTAGCGATACGACATGAAGCAGCTGATTAAAATGTCCCTCTCTATTTTTTCTAATGCCATTTCTCGTTACCGATCCATCTTCATGTCGGATAAGCCTATCTCCATTCTCTAGCTGCTCTATCCAGTCAATAGTCCCATCAAAAGAATATCGAGCAGAATAAGGAATATCACTATCTTCAGAAACCGAGTTAGTAATTATAGTGCCGTCGTCATAGTAAGATGAACATTAGAGCCATCATCTGAAGTAAATGATTCTACTACTTGGTTTCTAATGAAGGGTCCCTCCACACCACTAGCCATACCAGTAATCCCAACCGATATTATAGATGTATTAATCCCAATTCTCTCATTTGAGAGATGAGTATATACTAAAAAAAACTATCTTGAAAGAAAAATTACAAATGGCAATTTATGAACCTTTCAAGGGGCATCAACTTTACCTAACTCTGTAGACCCAAGGTTAAGAGACTCTAATCCCTCATCGATGATCTTTTCATCTGTTGAATCCATAGATTTCTTTTTAGGCTTAGGCGCCTTCTCTTGTTTGTTCTCCTTTTCTGGAGTGACTGCTACAGCCAGCCAATGAAATTCATAACTATGATCTAGTGCGACCTTTATAATCATAGTCATTGGTACTGCGAGTAACATCCCCACTGGTCCCCAAAGCCAACCCCAAAAAAGAACCGAAACAATAACGACGAGGGTTGAAAGCCCGAAGCGGCGTCCAAGCATACTGGGCTCTACAAAGTTTCCGATGAATGTGTTAATACTCAGATAACCAACGGCTACGATTACCCCTCGTGGTAGGTCATGAACCAATATAGCGAGGATGATGGGAGGAATGCCAGCAATAATAGAGCCCACAACGGGGATATAATTCAGTGTAAAGGCGAGAATCCCCCAGAGTATAAAGAAGTCTAGATCACATACACGGCAGAGAACACCTGCTAACACTCCTGTGGCTAAACTAGCAAAGGTTTTAATGCCAAGAAAACGTTGCACATCTTTACCTGCTGCAAGCATTCTCTCAAAGTTTGGTCCCCGCGCTTCACATATGGCGTTAAAGCGTCTGCCAAACTGTCGAGCCTCCGTGAGCATGAAAATAGTGAGGATTAAGACCACGAAGGTCGTTCCTAGGAATGTAGCTAGCCTACCCACTAACCCAGTGCCTAAAGTAAGAACCTTCTCTACTTGTAAGTTATCGAGCTGCTCTTTCCACAATTCCCTAAAGTAAATCTCCACCCCTTCTTGCGCATTCTCTACCCGAAACTTCGTAAGCGTCGCAACTAAAGTGGCAGAGGTTTCATCTATCTTCTCCCTTAACAAGGGGTAATAGGTTTGATCCCATTTCGCTTCAAAGTCCCCCAGTAGTGAGATCGCAATCGAAAGAATCCCCACTAAAAATGCAAAGTCGACTAAGACCGTTAAAAGAACGGCTAGGAAGCGCGGGACCTTGTGATTCCTCAGCCAGTCAGTGATTGGGTAAGATATGGTAGCGATAAAAAGAGCCAGCATAATAGGCACGAAGAATGCTTCCGAGTGTTTTAATCCCGTTATAACTACGACCGTCGCCGCCAATGTTAATAATACCCTAAACCCTGATTCTTGAGACACAGCGCAAAGTATATCCAAGCGTTAGAATTCTGCAATTCCAAACGTGACAAACTTTTGTAATCCGTAACCTCATACCAACTCCAAAAATTATCTGGCAATATTTGGAATGAAATCATTTTTGATATTTTGCTTCGCATTTAAGAGAGAAAGTTTCGGTGTCCTTTAGCCATTTACGGCGTTGTGACTCAGTTGCGGTGTGAAAAATACACGTATGCCATCCTTACTCAGTTCACCACTAATAGCCCTGATCCGAACAATAAACTTTGGGGGCAAGGCAAGCGAAAAGACTTTATCCTTAAAGAGCTCGTTGCAAATGATAAAACTACGATGTCCGTAATGGGGCAAGATCATCGGCAAGAACGTTACAGTGATCGCATCGACCTTAAACTCAGCTTCCGGAATACACCCGAGGGATTAAAAGTAGATACTCCTAGACAACAACGCCTCTATAACTGGAGGAATTGGCCAAACGCGGTCGAGCTACGCTTTGAGAATGTAACCTTTAAGTAAATTTATCATCCCTCTTGAAGGGCTTCTCATTGCTCTCCTCCGCTTCCTTAATCTCTTTCGCCTTCTTCTTCGCCATTATTGCATCTCTCGCCTGGTAGCGGTCATCAAAGTAAGTTTTCTCCGTGCCGAAGATTTGATAATCTTCATGCCCCTTTCCAGCAATAAGAACGATGTCTCCATCCTTTGCTAAATTAATAGCATGCTGAATTGCTTTTCCACGGTCAGGAATAGAAAGGTGATTATCTCCTGATAGTCCTTTCTCCGTCTCTTTAATAATTTTGATAGGATCTTCCGTTCTCGGATTATCAGAAGTCACGATGCAAAAATTACTATATTTACTGGCTTCAGCCGCCATGAGCGGGCGCTTTGCGCGGTCTCTATCACCACCACATCCGAAAACCGTAATGAGACGGAAAGGATCTAAATCTTTCAGCGTATGACACACATTCCCTACTGCATCAGGCGTGTGAGCATAATCGACAAAGACGTGATAAGAAGCATTGGAGCTAGATACCCTTTCCAAGCGACCTGGCACCTGTTTTGCACCTTCTAAAGCTGCGACCGCTTCCCGCATCGTCATGAGCTTTGATGCAACCACGGACGCCAGCGCTCCGAGTATATTTTTCACATTAAAAAGCCCAATCATGGGAGATTTCACGCGATGTGATTTCCCATTATAATCAAGGCGAAACTCAATACCTTTTCCACCTTGAAGAATGTCTTGCGCGCGAAAATTAGCCTCAATTCCGAAGCCGAAGGTCAATTGCTTGAGCTTGGGAAATTCTTCTTTTAACTCACGCGAGAGACGCACGCCATAGGGGTCATCAATGTTAATAATAGCACAGGGTCTGCTCTCAGGGTCTTGATTACCAAGCTGGGTAAATAGTCCCTTTTTTGCCAAATAATAGGCATCCATCGTGCCATGATAATCTAAATGGTCTTGAGTCAGGTTTGTGAAGACGGCGGTATTGACGAGCATGTCGGCAGTGCGCCCTTGCTCAATACCATGTGAAGAAATTTCTATCGCCACCCCCATGCACCCGTTCTCCACCATTCTTGACAGACTTGACTGCAGAGTAATGGCATCTGGCGTGGTATGAGTTGCTATTTTTGGACCTTTCCCCTCATCTAAAGATACGGTTCCCACTAAGCCACATCGCCCAAACTTAGAGCGCACAAGGGAATCCATAATGAATGCCGTAGTGGTTTTTCCGTTCGTACCTGTAACTCCTAAAACGGCTAGTTTATCGGAAGGGTTTCCGTAAAAATGAGCCGCCAGCTGAGAAGTAGCACGGCGCACATCTTGACTTGTTATGATCGCGACATCATCAGGAATATCCTGTGGAGGATGAGAGCAAAGAATCACTTTCGCCCCTGCCTCTATTGCAGCAGGAATGAATTGATGTCCATCTGAAGACGTCCCCTTAATCGCAGAATAAAGCCATCCAGCCTCCACCTGTCTAGAGTCCATCGTGAGACCAATAATGTCTGGATCTTTCCCTTCACAACACGGAAGGAAAGATACCAAAGGAGAATGACTAATTAGCTCTTTTAAATTCATGATTGAGGAGCTTTTTCTTCCGCCATTTTTTTATCTAAACTCGCTTTAATAAATCCAGCGAATAGTGGATGTGGTAGGTTTGGCTTAGATTTAAACTCAGGGTGAAATTGTGCGGCGAGATAGAACGGATGACTCGGTATTTCAATAATTTCCACCAGTCCTTCTTTAGCTGAGACTGAGGAAATCGTTAACCCCTTCTCTTGAAGCAGTTCTTGATAATCAGAATTAAACTCATAGCGATGACGGTGGCGTTCCGTGATACGATCCGCTTCTTCGTATAGTTTAGAAGCCAATGTTCCTGAAAACAAGATAGACTCGCATGCTCCTAATCGCATCGTTCCGCCCTTATGGTCTAAGTCTTGTTGTTCCTCTTGAAGGCAAATAACTGGATGGGCACACTCTGCATCGAACTCCGTAGAGTTAGCCCCTTCTAGATCACATACGTTTCTCGCATACTCAATACTCGCAATCTGCATACCCAGGCAAATCCCAAAGAAGGGAATGTCATTTTCACGCGCATACTTAGCCGCCAAAATTTTTCCTTCTGTCCCGCGGTCTCCAAATCCACCTGGTATAAGAACCCCATCTACATGACCGATGATCTCTTTCGCTGACTTCGTTTCAATATCCTCTGCATCCACTCTCAAGACATCTACCTTAGTGGAGTGATGAGCTCCAGCGTGTGTAATGGACTCATAAATAGACTTATACGCATCTTGAAGTTCGATATATTTGCCTACCACCGCAATACGAATTTCATGCTTAGGGTTGATAACCTTATCCACAAAGGCTTCCCATGCAGATATATCAGGCTTTCCGACATCAATCCCAAGGCGCTTCACTACAATGCGATCCATGAAATGCTTTCTGAGGTTCAATGGTCCCTCGTAAATAGTATGCTCTACATCAGAAAACGGAATAACTGCTTTTTCGTCCACGTTACAAAACATTGCGATCTTCTTCCGGTTTTCCTCATCTAACTCACTCTCATTCTCTACCCTACACACAATGATGTCTGGCATAATCCCAATCTCGCGTAACTTAGCCACAGACTGCTGTGTCGGCTTAGTTTTAATCTCACCTGCTGCGCGTAGCTTAGGAAGTAGTGTGACGTGGATAAAACATACATTCTCACGTCCTACTTGGAGGGCAAACTGACGGAGGGCTTCTAAGAAAAGGTGCCCCTCTATGTCGCCAACGGTTCCGCCTATCTCGGTCAGTAGGATATCCACATCAGGATTTCTCTTAGTCACCTCATGCATCCGGTTCTGAATCTCGTCTGTAACATGCGGAATATATTGCACCGTTTTCCCGAGATACGCCCCACGTCTTTCCTTTCTAATAACCGTATCAAAAACTTGTCCTGAAGTGAGATTATTAAAGCGAGAAAGCACGCCAGAAGTAAACCGTTCATAGTGTCCCAAGTCTAAGTCACACTCCGCACCGTCATCTAGGACATAGACCTCCCCATGCTGGTAAGGACTCATCGTGCCCGGATCCACATTCAAATAAGGGTCAAATTTTTGCATCATCACCTTGATGCCCCTTTGTTCTAAGAGAGCTCCTAATGATGAGGCCGCTAGACCTTTACCAAGCGAGGAAACCACTCCTCCCGTAACAAAAACATATTTCATACTATGCTATGTAATCGGATTAACCATTCAGTAAATTCTTTAATTCATTTTCTATGATCGGAACTTGCTCAGGAGTGTCTAAACCAATGGAGGTGTCCTCCGTGATCGTCACGTGAATAGTCATTCCGTTTTCTAGAGCCCTAAGTTGCTCAAGCTGCTCCGCTTTCTCCAGTTCACCCTCGGGCAGCTTCACGAAGGCTTCCAGTGCCGCTTTTTGGAATCCATAAATCCCCTTATGACGATAATTTTCTAAAGCAGGATTTGCTTTTCTACGGAATGGGATCGCACTCCTCGAGAAATACAATGCCTTCCCTTCCTTATCGAGAACCACTTTCACGTAGTTCATATCATTCACATCTTCTTCACCAAAAACATTAGCCGCGGTTACGATATCGTATTTTGATTCCTCTTTAAGCTTCATCGCTAAGGTATCTACTAGGCTAGGCTCTATTAATGGTTCATCCCCTTGAATATTAATAACATGTTGAGAAGTAGGGTAAAGAGCTGCAACTTCCGCGATTCGGTCCGTTCCAGTAGGGTGATCTACACTTGTCATCACGACATCTGCGCCAAAGGATTTTGCACACTTATAGATCTCCTCGTCATCAGTCGCCACTACAACATGGTCTAGCTCTTTACACATCTTCGCCCGCTCATATGTCCACTGTAGCAGCGGTTTTCCACACAATGGAATAAGAGGCTTCCCTAGAAAACGGGTAGAAGCTTTTCGGGCAGGAATTACACCTAAAGTAGTGGGTTCAACAATGCTCATTATGACCGATTAAACTAAGCGGAAAACGCTTTAGAGCAAGTTTATTAAAGCTGCAAAAAGAAAACGTTAGGTGCAATCATCCTATAAAGCACCCTAGATTTAAAAAGGTAAATCGTCGTCTTCCCCCCATGAAGGCGTGCTTCTGCCTACATTCCATTCTTCAACTAGTTCTCTGGGGAAGTCATCTAAGAAACGAGATGGCGTTTGGATGAGGTCTCCCCGATAACTTTTAGGGTTAATCATGGGGTAGGTCAGATAGAGTTCATCCTTAGCGCGCGTGATCGCCACGTAAAAGAGACGGCGCTCCTCCTCCATCGCGTCTTGGTCATCGTTATCAATAATTCTACCATTGGGGAACATCCCATCAGTGAGCCAGATCACAAAAATCACTTTCCACTCCAGCCCCTTTGCTTGGTGAATAGAAGTGAGCGTCACGGATTCATCATCAGGCTGCTCTTTATTCCCAGACACTTCACCATCAACGGTGCTCATGAGAGAGAGTTGTGCGAGGAATTCCATAATATCATCAAAACCTTCTCCGTAATCCATGAGTTGTTGGATATCTTGTTTTCGCTGCTCATAATTATCAAAAGCGGACTTCATGTAATCATCATAAGCACCTTCCAAAATAGAATAAACCATACTAGAAGGGCGCGCGAACTCTCCCGACTGAACAAGCTCATCCAGAGTATAACAGAGTTGCTCCCAACTAGCCCGCGCTTTTTTGGGAGGGCTAAAAGGAAGGAGGAGATCTGAGAATTTCTGCGGGTTCTCTTCTTTAATGTGCCATCCGGTCGAGACCCAGCTTTGCCAAAGCTTTTCTGCTCCCGCCCCACCTACTCCAGGGAGAAGCATGACCATTCGTTTAAAGCTCACTTCATCCTTTCTATTAACTACAAAACGCAAAAAGGCAGAAACGTCTTTAATGTGGGCTTGCTCGAAGAAACGTAACCCACTGGTGATTTGAAAAGGAATGTCGCGCCTTGTGAGCTCCATTTGGATCTCTAAGGACTGATGGTGCGCGCGGTAAAGAATAGCCATTTCTTCCAGCTCTACGCCTTCATCACGAAGCTCTAAAATTCGTTGCGCCACAAAGTTCGCTTGCATTCCAGGATCATCTAAGGCGACAAGAGCAGGCAAGGCGCTCCCTCCTTCCCGATGCGCTTTTAAATCTTTTTTAAACTGGCGCGTGTTCGCCTTAATAGCAGTATTAGAGAGTTCAAGAATTTCAGGAACACTGCGATAATTCGACTCGATCCGATAAACCTTAGTGCTTGGGTAACGATCAGGGAAACTTAAGATGTTATCCATGTCCGCACCCCGCCAAGAGTAAATGGATTGAGCATCATCGCCCACCACCATGACGCTTTGTTTCTCCCCAATAAGACGGTGAATAAGACTACTCTGGACGTAATTCGTATCCTGAAACTCATCAACAAGAAGGTGTTGGAACTTACGCTGGTAGCGAATCCGCAAGTCCATATTATCATCTAATAATTTAAGGGTGTTACGCAATAGATCATCAAAATCCATTGAATTCACATCCATTTTTTTCTTAGCATAGGATTGCTCAACCTCTTTGACTTCCTCAATCCATTCCTCAAAGTAGGGGTAATCCGTTTTAATCACATCCTCTACTGGCGCACCCGTGTTTTGAGAGAGAGAAAAAATTGTCAATAAGACGTCGGATTTAGGGAAACGCTTGGATTTAGTGTCAATATCGCACGAGGCGATCACAGAGTTAATCAACGATTTCTGGTCATCGCGATCCATGATAGAAAAGGAGGAGGTGAATCCTAGCTCGTCTGCGTGTCTACGTAAGATACGGTTACAAACCGAGTGGAATGTCCCGCCCCACAGATCAGAAATATCCATCGGGACTAGCTCGCGAACTCTTTCTAGCATTTCTCGAGAAGCCTTATTCGTAAATGTGAGCAGCAGAATGTTCTTTGGCTCCACTCCTTTTTCGATCAAATAAGCTACCCTATAAGTCAGTGTTCTAGTCTTACCAGAACCAGCGCCCGCGATCACTAAGGCAGGACCAGGCTCAGAACTTACGGCAGCATATTGCTCACTATTAAGCTCTTTTTCATAATCAAGGGAGAATGCACGCCTAGGCGGCGGTGAGTCTAGATTATAAGAACGTCCCATACTTTCAGTCAAAATATTGATTCTTAGTAACTAGCAAGGCGTTCTGAGATAAATATTAACTACTCCCCGTCAGATGCCTTTTTCACATCATTAAGAGCAGCGATAAACTCATCTAAAATTTCTGCGGGCACCATGATGGTGTCTCTATTACCCGATACGTCTTCTGTAATTTTTACTACTTTCCCTCGGGCGTTTTCCTTAAGGTCGATAAAGAAGACTTTTCGATCAGCTACAATTTTCTCGGTATGAATCAATTCGCTATTTTGCACGGATTTAGGTGTTAGTATTAACAGTCAAAAATAGGTAGCTTATTGTCAACGACGATTTTAAACGCTCACTAAGCCTGTCGCTTTTCTCACTCTAGAGAGGACAATATTTGCGTTTTCGCGGGCTTTTTCTGCTCCTTTTGCCAGAACCTCATCAATGTAACCGGGTTCTTTTTTAAGCTCCTCTTTTTTATCTCTCATGGGGGAAAAGTAGTCCCAATACGCATCAAAGAGACGTTGCTTAAAGTCTCCGTATCCCATGCCGCCTGCTTGGAAGTCTGCAACCATTTGGGACATTTCTGCTTCATTGGCAAAGAGTTTGTAAAGGGCGATGATGTTCGAGCCTTCGATCGGTTTTGGCTCTTCTAAGGGGGTGGTGTCTGTGACGATCTTCATGACCACTTTCCTCACTGACTTCATGGTGTCTCCAAAGAGGGGAATTGTGTTTCCGTAACTCTTACTCATTTTTTCTCCATCGGTGCCGGGCACTTTAGCGATTTCTGTCCGAATCCGTGGTTCGGGCATAGTGAGGAGTCCTTCACCATAGACGTCATTAATTTTGGCCACTATGTCCCTTGTTACTTCGAGGTGTTGCTTTTGGTCTTCTCCAACGGGGACGACATTTGCGTCATAGAGTAAGATGTCTGCTGCCATGAGGACAGGGTAGGCAAAGAGCCCATGGTTGGCGGAGATTCCCTTAGCCACCTTATCTTTATAGGAATGACAACGTTCTAGAAGTCCCATCGGGCACACGGTGGAAAGTATCCATGCCAGCTCATGCACTTCAGGAATGGCAGACTGTCTAAAAAACACGGCTTTGTCTGGGTTTAAGCCACAAGCGAGAAAATCGATAGCGAGCTCTTGGATATTCTCCGCAAGTTGCTTCGGGTCTTGCGTGCTCGTCATGGCGTGATAATCCGCAATGAAGTAAAAAGCCTCCCCCTTTTCTTGGAGCTGGATTGCTGGAAGCATGGCTCCGAAGTAATTCCCGATGTGGAGTTTTCCGCTCGGCTGCAGTCCTGTCAAACTTCTCATGAGAAAAACATGAGAAGTAGTCTTGTGAACGTCAACGTACAAAATGTATTTTCCAATGAATGCGGTGTTCCGTTTTTACTTCATTATGATTGGGCGATGAAGAAAATCATTTGCGCGATGGAAAAGTGCTTCTACGTTCGAAAAGAATATTGAAGAAGAATGATGCGAACGGATAGATGTACAAGTGGCAGTTGCCATACTCCTAAGTGGATGAGATGGTCTCTAATTGGGGCGGGCATCTTCGGAATTCTTTTTGCATCGTGGTGTATATTCTGCCCTGATAAATGGTTCAGCTCATGCGGAATGGCGTCTGTCACCTATCGAGAAACATGGATGACGGTGGGAATGCTTAACGGCGTATTAGGGATTGGGCTTTTACTGGCAGCGACAAACCCGATCCGCCATTGGCCTGTCGTCCTCCTTGCTCTGCTTGCTAAAACTTTTGCCTGTGTTGGCTTTACGTGGGCGTGTTACAGGGGCGTGTTTCCTCTTAAGTCAGCGTATCTCATCTTTTTAAATGATCTCATTTGGGTTTTCCCACTTCTCGCTATTCTTTGGAATACGATTCAGACCTATGCAGGGCGCGCACCTTTAAGAGAGAAGCCCTACACACTGAAGGAGGCGATGGAGAATTATGAGCTAAACTCTGGAGAAACTTTATTAGAAGCATCTCAGAAAAACACGTTAACCGTCGTGTTTCTTAGGCACTTTGGGTGCACCTTTACACGGCAGTTGATGCGAAAGCTGGACAGCCTTAAAAAAGACTCTGAGCTAAACAAATCCCGCTTAATCCTCGTGCATATGTTACAACACGGAGAGGAAAAAGCGTATTTACATAGTGAAGAAATCGCTCGTGTTTCAGACCCATACTGCGAACTTTACCGAACTTTCGGTCTCGGAAAGGGAGGGGTTTTAGAACTCTTTGGTCCTACGGTAGTGCTTCAGGGTATCTTGGCACTTATTAAAGGGTGCGGAGTAGGTCATTTAGCGGGCGATGGGTTACAACTACCTGGAGCATTTCTGGTGAAAAATGGTGAAATCATTAAAGCACAGAGGGCAAAAACTGCGGCGGATTTACCTCAGCTCGAAAAGCTGTTCATTACGAGCCTACCAGCTACAAAAGTTATCCAATAAAGAAAATCATTTTTTTACTGCCTTCTGGAGGCTGTCGTGTTTAGTAAAATATACCATGACTAAGGTAACAGATGTGAACATTACCAAAAACGAACCTCTATCAGCACCTACGTCGTTGTGTGCAGAGATTCCTAAAACCGACGCTCAAAGAGAGTTCATCTCACAATCACGAAAAGAAATCGCGGATTGTATTCACGGGAAGTCGGATAAATTTTTACTCATCGTTGGTCCATGTTCGATCCACGATACTGAAGCAGGTTTGGAATATGGCAAAAAGCTCGCTGCGCTTGCTGAGGAAGTAAAAGATAAGATTCTCATTGTCATGCGCGTCTATTTTGAAAAACCTCGCACAACCGTCGGATGGAAGGGGCTTATCATGGATCCTAATCTTGACGGCTCTGACGACATCGCTACAGGACTTATTAAGGCCCGCACTTTTCTCCGTGAAATTATAGACTTAGGTTTACCTACAGCCACCGAGCTCCTGGATCCCATTACGCCGCAATACATTGCAGATCTCATCTGCTGGTCGGCAATCGGCGCACGTACATCAGAAAGCCAAACACATAGACAAATGGCTTCAGGTCTCTCCATGCCTCTCGGATTTAAAAATGCCACGAGCGGAGACCTAAAAGCAGCGACCAATGGAATCCTAGCGGCCAGCAAACCACAAACATTTTTAGGTGTAAGTCCTGATGGGCGAGCGTCTGCGGTAACGACAGCTGGAAATCCAGACTGTCACCTCATCCTTCGCGGTGGTGTAAACGGACCCAACCACACCAAGTCATTTGTGGATAAGACCTGCGAAGTATTAAAAGCAGGCGGACGCCCTGAAGCTGTCATGATCGACGCTTCCCATGCAAACTGTGCAAAAGACGATAAACAGATGCCTCAAACTTATCGTGAAATCCTAGAG
This sequence comes from uncultured Verrucomicrobiales bacterium, assembly GCA_938008215.1. Classification (GTDB taxonomy): domain Bacteria; phylum Verrucomicrobiota; class Verrucomicrobiia; order Verrucomicrobiales; family Akkermansiaceae; genus WTJZ01. The sequence goes on from CALLLS010000030.1 coordinate 13,229, forward strand.
CAACGCGCAAATGGTGATAAGCGCATTTCTGGAGCAATGGTAGAAAGCTTTCTAGAGGCTGGGAACCAAAAATTAATCTCAGGGTTAGACGGTCTTACATATGGACAGTCTGTTACGGACAAATGTATTGATTGGGATACCACCGTTAAGCTTGTAAAAGAAAGCTACGAGGCTCTTTAATCTAGGTCTTTCATTCCTCCTTGACACTTTCTTGGTTAGGCAGACTGAACTTTCTTGTATAATCTTGTTCAGTCAGCATATATTCTCACACAACACATCATGGACTTCCGCTCAAAAAACACCAAAATCACTGCCAAAATCTCCGATAGAAAATGTGAGCCTGCATTTATAAAAGAGCTCTACGAAGCAGGCTTAGATGTTGCATGGTTTAACACTGCGCATCAGGATGAAGAAGGGACGCGCAACGCCATGAATAATGTGCGGGAGGTGTCTGATAAGATCGCCATTATGATCGACACGAAAGGTCCTGAGGTGAGAACGATAGACTTTGAGGAAGAACCTAGAGAATATAAGACTGGGGAAAAAGTGCGCCTTACTGGGAATATAGCAGACCATGATTACGCTAAAGACATCATTGCTGTAGATTATCCGAACTTTCATTTAGAAATTCCAGTAGGGAAACAAATCCTAATCGATGATGGGTCACTTGGACTGACTGTGGAAAAAGTAGAGGAAGGCTCTATTCTCTGCAATATTGATAACTCTGGCGTTCTGAAGAAAAGAAAGAGTGTTAATGTGCCAAATACGCATATTGACCTCCCCACTCTCACAGAGAAAGACCTAAAATTCCTCAAGTTTTCAGCGGAGAATAATATTGATTTCATCGCCCACTCCTTTGTTAGAACAAAAGAAGATGTGTTCGCGGTCAGAGATGTTCTTGATTCTCACGGAGGACAAGGGATCAAAATTATTGCGAAGATTGAGAACCGCCAAGGGGTAACAAATATTGACGAGATTTTAGATCATGCGGATGGTGTAATGGTCGCTCGTGGCGACCTAGCCGTAGAAGTTCCAGCGGCGGAAGTCCCACTGCTCCAGAAAACAATGATAGAAGCGGCAGCCAGACGTGGTAAGCTTTCCTTCGTTGCTACGCAAATGCTAGACAGCATGATTGAGCACCCTCGTCCGACTCGTGCGGAAGTATCTGATATTGCTACTGCAATTTTGGATGGAGTAGATTCCACCTGCTTAAGTGGTGAAACTGCTTACGGTGACTACCCTGTAGAAGCGGTTCAGACAATGTCTAAGGTTTCTCTGGATCTTAAAAAGAACCGGATGCATACGAACCCTTATAATATTCAGGAAATTATTGGTACTTCTAAACGTGAGTATTTCTTCGCCCGCTCCGCCTTTGAAGCCGCACTAGAACTAGATGTGCAAGCCATCATCGTTCCTACTGTTTCGGGGAAAACCGCTGAACACATTTCCAGCTTTCGCTCACGCAAACCAATTTACGCCTTCAGTTATGATGCTCGTGTCCTCAGGCAGCTCATGGCCAAACATGCTGTGCGAGTACAAAATATTAACGAAATTATTCATGATACAGATAAGCTAGTGACCGCTTGTGTTAAACAGCTTGTCGATAATGGCGATATTTCTGAAGACTCCATTCTGGCAATCGTAGCGGGAACTGCACATCCAGCTCCTAAACGCTGTAGCTTCTTAGAAATCGGTGCGGCAGGCGATCTTATCAAGGAATAGTCATTCAGGTCAGATCCATAGACTAGAAAGCGACTCTGCCAATAGTTCTTTATTAAGAGGCTTAGTAAGGTAGCCGTTCATGCCTGCTTCCTCACATGCCTTTTCATCCTCTTCCATAGCGTTCGCTGTGAGTGCTATGATACTTATATCTTGATACCCTTTTCCTGCATCTCCGGCGCGGATTAATCGTGTTGCTTCCAGCCCATCAAGATTGGGCATTCGCATGTCCATCAGAATTGCCTCATACTTCTTTGGCGAAGCATTTAGTAATTTGAGAACCTCTAAGCCATCATTAGCAATATCAGACTGATACCCGAGAGACTTCACAACTAAGCTCGCGAGCTGAGCATTAATAGCGTTATCTTCTGCAATCAGGAGGGCGCCTTTACCTTCTGGGATATTTTTACCCGCGGGCGTGATCGTCTGAAAAGTATCTTGTAGCTCTGAGCAGGAGCTTAATGCTTTCAGAAGAGCCTTAGTCAGTTCCTTTTCTCTAATTGGTTTAAAGAGAACTTTAGAAAAACCTATTTCTAATGCTAGTTCCTTTTCACCCGTCATGCGAGCAGAGGTCATGAGAAGCATAGGAATTTGAGCCCCTTCTGGCATTCTCTTCACACGCTTCCCAAACTCTAAACCATCCATTTCAGGCATCATCATGTCCGACAGAATAAGATCTATTTTTTCTTCCTGTAGAATGTGAAGGGCTTCTTTTGCCGATGAGGCAACGATGGAGTTCATCCCCATTAAGCGAAGCCTTCTAGAGGTCACTAGTCTATTCATTTCATAATCATCTACTACTAGGATATTCTTCCCCTTTAGCTCATCTGGAGTCATTTCATCTAGTAAATCAGTAGAAGCCTCATTGAGCGGGAGCTCTAAGGTAAAGGTGCTTCCCTTTCCTTCTGCAGAGTTAGCGTAAATCCGGCCTCCCATCTGCTCTGTCAATCCTTTACAAATCGCTAAGCCTAAGCCTGTTCCTCCATACTTGCGTGTCGTAGATGCGTCTGCTTGATGAAATGCCTGAAAAAGTTCTTCTGCCTTTGTCTGGGAAAAGCCTATTCCAGTATCCTTTACTAATACTCTCAGTCTGTTCTCATTTATTAACTCTGCCCTGACCAAAACAGACCCTTGAGCCGTAAATTTAAGAGCGTTAGAAACTAAATTCATAAGAACCTGCCTCACACGCATTGCATCTCCGCATATCCACTGTGGAAACTTAGTGCTTACCTCATAAAGAAGCTCTATATTCTTAGCGGAGGCTGTCTGACCGTATATATCTAGAGTGTCTTCTATACATTCACGTAAATCATAGTCCGCTTCATCAAGCTCTATTTTACCGCTTTCGATACGTGAAAAATCCAGAATGTCGTTGATGACATTCAACAGTAGGTCTCCACTGCGGCGAACCATTTCTAGGTTTTGCCGTTGTTCTGCACCGAGCTCTGAGTCTAAAACTAGATCTGTGAACCCAATGATTCCGTTCATAGGAGTCCTGATTTCATGACTCATCATGGCAAGGAATAGAGACTTCGCCTCATTCGCGCGCTCAGCTTCTTCTTTAGCTATTCTCAGTGAAGTCTCAAACTTCTTACGCTCTGTGGCATCGCGGACAATTCCTTGTACAATTTTTCTCTCTCCTAGTTTAAAAAGGTTAGCGGATATTTCTGTAGTAAATACTGAGCCGTCTTTTCTAATTTTCTTGGATTCAAATCTACTGCTCCCAGTTTCAATTACCTCATTAAAAGCCTGCATGCTCACCTCCAGCGCTTCAGGTGGGTGAAGATCAGTTACTTTCATTTGCTTTAGCTCATCTAAGCTATATCCCATCATCTTTTGGTATTGCTTATTTGCATCAAAGATTCGTCCTAAATCATGATCTGCTTGAATCAAAACTATACCATCTAAGGAAGAATCAAAAACGGTCTGGAATTGTTGCTCTTGCTCCAGAGCCGTTTCCTGTTTTTTCTGTAATTCGGTATTATCTCTTATGCTTGTTTGGATCGCACTCTTTCCACCATAATCAACATTATGGGATAATACCTCTACTGGGAAAATGGAGTGGTCTGCTCGGACGATCCATGAACGAAAACGATGCGATTTATTAGATTTCAGGTGGTCGGAAAGAGTTTGCCAAATTTCTACACTCTTCTCTGCTTTAAAAAGGCTTTGTATGCATTGTTGTTTCAGCGTTTCACTAGATACTCCTAGCATATTACAAAATCTATTGTTGGAGGTAATTATTTCTCCACTTATAGTATGAATGATTATTCCATCCATCGAGCTATCAAAGAGGTCCTCTAAGAGCTTTACGTTTGCTTGTAGCTCTTGGTTTATTTGAAAGACGTTTTGCTTCAGTTGCTCATTTGCATTATGAAGCTCCAGGCTCTTTTCCTCTAAAAGCTTCTCTGTTTCAGCACGCGCAAGTCTCTCACGCTGTAAGCGCTTCTTCCACTTTTCCTCCTCACTAAGACTCATGACAAGCCTCCCTATATCTTAATAACGAATTTTTCAGAATCATTAGGTAAGCTTTCACGGGTAATTTCAGCATCTTTATGGCCGTATTCCTCTAAGCAACCGCGGACTAGCCCCTCACAAAGATCCTCAAAGTGTCGTGCAGAAGTATAAATCATTTCAAGCTCATTAGCAGAGACTCTTTTGCACTTAAAGTTAGGAAGTTCCGCATCTGGATAAAGCTTTCTTACTTCTACATGAATATATTGCTCCACAGATTCCAGGAAATCTAAAGGATGGGTGACGCCCTCAGCATACGTTGGATATGATGAGTTCAAAACCTTAAATAGATATGCTCCAAAGGTTTTTAAAAGTAATGGAACCTCTATACCCGTTTCTTTGCTGAGATTAGAAACCAGAGAGACTATCTCCGTATGGGGATAGGTTCCAACCGCGGTGTATGCTCCACCTGACGGCAGATCACTAGCTTCAATAATAGTATCTACGGTATCAAACCCAAAAGAGCTCTCCACCATCTCTAAAAATTTAGTAAAAACGACGCCTTTCATGCTCCTATATTATACTTTGTAAATTTGTTATAAATGGTTTTTTCTGTGATGCCTAGCAGTCTGGCTGCCTTCGCTTTATTCCCGCCAGACTGTTCTAAGGTTTGTAAAATAGCTGCTTTCTCTATCTCCCTTAAAGGGATGCCTCCGAGCCCAGTAGGAACAGAATACTCCTCCCCCGATCCTGCGGAATGAAGCTCAAAAAAATGGTCTACCTCTAGGTTTTCATCTCCAGACATAATCCATGCACGCTCTAAGGCGTTTTCTAGCTCACGCACATTACCTGGCCATTGATATTTCTGGAGCGCTTCTATCGTTTTAATTCCGCACTTTTTCCCTTTCTTACCGTAGCGTGAATTGATCTTTGATAAGATGTGTTCGATTAAAGCTGGCAACTCAGAGAGACGCTCTCTCAAAGGAGGAATCTCCAGCGGGAAAACATTCAAACGGTAATATAAATCTTCTCGAAAGCTCCCCTCAGCGATTTTCTCTTCAAAGTTTATGTTAGTGGCGGCGATGATCCGCACATCACTTTTCACCGCTTTTTCACTCCCTACTGGGTAGTATTCACCATCCTGGAGAACATTTAAAAGCTTAGGCTGTAAATCAATCGGCAATTCTCCTAGCTCATCCAAAAATAGGGTCCCCCCACGTGCCGCTTCTATCTTCCCTGCGCGCTTCGTCTTCGCCCCAGTAAATGCTCCTTTTTCATGCCCGAAGAGTTCTGACTCTAGTAACTCTCTCGGCAGAGCTGGGCAACTCACCGTGATAAATGGCTTATCTGTTCTTGGGCTCATACTATGGATCATCCGCGCGAAAAGCCCCTTACCCACTCCACTCTCCCCAGTTAATAAAACGGAGGTGTCAAGTGGTGCTACTTTTTTCACCATCTCCACCAGTGCTTTAGTAGCCTTTGCCTCTGCTACCACACCACTTACCTCACTAACTTGAGGCTCACTAAAAGTTGTCAGGATCTGATTCTCCTTTTGGATCTCGTGGAATTTTTTTGCTTTATAGAGGGAGGCAAAAAGCTCCTCAGGATCAAAGGGCTTCGTTAAATAATCAAAGGCGCCTTGCTTCATTGCTTGCACCGCTTGCTCCACTTCACTTGCTCCAGATAAAATAACAGTGGAAATGGTAGGGTGATACTCTTGGAGATAATCGAGACATTTGATGCCATTCCAGCCTGGCATATGCAGGTCTAAGAGAATCACTTCCACACCATCATGGAGGCTCTTCATAGCCGTTTCTCCATCTTCGAACTCGGATGCTGCCACCCCTCTCATTTTAGCATGATGAAGAACAAGATTACGTAACACCTTATCATCATCCACAATGACAAGTTTAGCTACTGTAGGGTTACACATCACAATCACATTGCATGAAAACTGAAATAAATACAATTGAATTTTAAGGCGAAAGGATTCGCCGATTTACCTCATTAAAAAAAACTCCGGGCTCTTAAAGCTATCCGAGACTTAAGCTCCTATTTCCTTTCCTAAAAGAATGTCTAATTCACCCAGAGAACTCTCTGTTAACTCTCTCAGCACCCTTATATCATCGACACTTAATTGAGCATGCTCTAGCTCTGCTATCCTTTCATTCAATGCCTTCATCCCAAAGGTAGCAGATGTTCCTTTAAGCTGGTGTAAAACCTCCCGAGAAGATTCTGGCTCTATCTCTGGAATGGTGTTTTCTAAATCAGAAAGCTTTTGCGTAAAGTCCTCCTTAAAGCTTTCTAATAATTCCTTTACTGCCTCTGCACCACAAGAGGCAATTGCCGAAAATTGCGCTGAGTCAATGAGTGTCATAGATAATAATATGTGTTCAAACCGCTCCGTATCGGCGATCTCTTATTTTGTATTGCTCGATGGCATCGTAAAACTGTGCTTTTCTAAATTCAGGCCAGTTCACCTTCGTGATGACCATCTCCGCATAACTCAGCTGCCAAAGGAGGAAGTTAGAAAGACGAAACTCCCCCGACGTGCGAACTAAGAGATCAGGATCAGGAAAGTCTGCAGTGTAAAGATGCTGAGAGAAAAGCTCATTATCTACTTCTTGAATACTAATTTTACCCGCGGAAACTTCCATCGCAATGTCTCTAGCAGCATCTACGATTTCTTCTCGAGAGCCATAGGAAAGAGAAAGAATGAGGTTTAACTTCGTGTTCCCTTTCGTCTTCTCCAAAGCTTTTTCTAGAGCCGAACGCGTTTTTTTAGGGAGACGATCTAGCTTCCCAATAGCATGAAGGCGGATCCCTTGTTTACTCATTTCCTTTACTTTCGTCTTCAGGAACTGCTCAAGAAGTGTCATAAGCCCATCTATTTCATGCCTAGGTCGCTTCCAATTCTCAGAAGAAAAGGCATAAAGAGTAAGATATTCGATCCCTTTCTCTAGACAAACTTCTGCAGCGGCACGGACTGACTCTGCACCAGCTCTATGCCCCTCTAACCGAGGAAGCCCTCGCTCCTTTGCCCAACGCCCGTTACCATCCATGATAATGGCAACGTGTTTTAAGGAGTTCTCCAAGTCTGAACCTAAAGGATGAGCGGACATATACTTATAATGATTAACGTTTTATATCCAGCGATACATAAAATTCAATTTATTTTGAATTCTGCATCAAAACGGCATTTAAATTATCCTTAAACGTAAGGTAAAGCCTCTGCTGTTTTCTCAATTGCAGCGCCATTACTCATCAGCTCCGTAAGCGGATCAAATCTTCCGCTTGTAAGAGCCATCTTCGCTGAGCTTGGTAACTCGACAGGAAAACTTTTATCTGCATAGCTCACTTTAAGGGCTTCTAGATCAATGCTTACTTCTGTCTCTGGATTCTCGGCAACATAAGCGGATAACGCACTAATGTCCTCACTAGATGCACTTACACATGGCATCCCAAGCGTGATGGAATTCCCAAAGAAAATCTCCGCAAAAGATTCGGCAATAATGGCACGGAATCCGTTTCTATAAATCGACTGTGGAGCGTGCTCACGTGATGATCCGCACCCAAAGTTTTCCCCGGTAAGGATAATACTCGCTTCCGCATGTTTAGGAGCATTGAGAGGGTGATCGGTGAGTTCTCCAGTGTTCGGGTTCACTTTCACGTCATAGAACATCCCTTCTGCAAGGTCATCAAAGGTGACGCACTTCATAAATTTAGCAGGAATGATACGATCTGTGTCGATGTCATTTCCAGCTACGGTAACGGCTTTTCCAACTACGGTTTTTATTTCAGACATGGTAATAAATCTTTTAAATTATGCTACGTCAAAGACCTCTCTGGCGTCTGCAAGCTCTCCTTTCACAGCGGCAGCTACTACCATCACTGGTGACATTAGCACGGTTCGCCCGATGGAGCTTCCCTGACGCCCTTTAAAGTTTCGGTTAGAGGAGGATGCGCAAATCTGATCCCCAATGAGTTTATCTGGATTCATTGCAAGACACATAGAGCACCCTGCCTCACGCCATTCAAAGCCAGCCTCTTCAAAAACCTTATCTATCCCTTCTTGCTTGCATTGAATCGCGGTGATTTGTGAACCAGGAACGGCAATCGCCTTAATCCCATCAGCCACCTTATGCCCTTTAAGATATTTAGCCGCTTCACGGAAGTCTGAGAGACGCCCATTCGTGCAAGAACCAAGAAAGGCTACATCAATTTTAGTCCCTTTAATAGGTGCTCCTGCAGGAAGCTTCATATATTCTAGAGCTTCTTCAAATGATGCTTTCTCGGCGGTAGAAGTCGCATTTTTAGGATCTGGGATTAATTCTCCTATGCTGATTCCTTGATCTGGAGAAACGCCCCATGTCACTGTGGGTTCAATGTCGGCGGCGTTAATTTCGACCACATCATCATACACTGCGTCCGCATCTGATGCCAAAGATTTCCAATACTCTACGCGCTCCTGCCATGCCTCACCTTTCGGACTGTAAGGACGCCCTTCTAAGAAATCAAAGGTCGTCTGGTCTGGGTTCACATAGCCACATCGCGCACCACCTTCGATCGCCATGTTACAAATAGTCATGCGTTCTTCCATCGTGAAATTATCAAACGTACTTCCACAATACTCATATGCGAATCCGATCCCTCCCTTCGCACCTAGTAGCCTCATAATGTGGAGAGAGACATCTTTCGCATACACGCCTGGACGAAGCTTACCATCCACTTTCACCTTACGCACCTTAAGCTTAGCCATTGCTATGGTTTGCGTCGCAAGGAGATCTCGAACCTGCGTCGTTCCAATTCCGAACGCAATTGCACCGAATGCTCCATGCGTTGCGGTATGAGAATCTCCACATGCGATTGTCATTCCTGGCTGTGTAATCCCTTGTTCTGGACCAACAACATGGACGATCCCCTGCTTCCCTGAGGCAAGGTCGAAATAGGTAATGCCAAACTCATCCGCATTCTTACGAAGCTCCTGAAGCATCTTTTCGGCCAAAGGGTCACTAAGAGGGCTGGATTGATCATCCGTTGGGACGATGTGATCCACAGTCGCAAAGGTACGCTCTGGATACTTCACCTTGATGCCTTTGTCTCTTAACATCCCAAAAGCTTGAGGAGAAGTCACCTCATGAATCAAATGAGTTCCGATGAATAATTGTGTGCGTCCATCTGATAACGTCCCTACGTTATGCGCTTCCCAAACTTTTTCATAAAGAGTCTTACCCATGGCTAATATTTGTTAATCCCTCTGGAAGGGGTTTCTTTATAAGGAGGTGCATAGATGGAAGTCAAACTTTCTTAAAGGGCCTGAAGAAAACTTTCTTTTAAACCTAAAAATTTCATCTACCCTTTTTTACTAAAGAGCCAATTACGCCATGATAAAGCTTAGCATATTACTTACCCTAATTCCTTTCTTACTACTTGCTGAGCAACCTCAAACAGAAGAAGTCCCGCTTACGGAAAAGGAATGGATGGCAAAGTTTGAAAAGGAGATAGATCGACGCACGGGTGAAATCGCTCTGCTAAATGGCAAGGTTAAGCTAAACGTCCCAAACGAGTTTTACTATCTGGATGCTGAAGATACCAAGCGTGTCCTAGAAGAGGCATGGGGAAACCCTCCATCAAAGTCATCGCTTCTTGGAATGCTCTTCCCTTTAAAACATTCTCCATTAGATCTAGATGCTTGGGGCGTAACAATAGACTACTCTGATGATGGCTATGTAAATGACGCTGGTGAGAGCGAGCTGGACTACGGCAAGATCTTCAAAACCATGAAGAAAGAGGCTAAAAAATCTAACAAGGCTCGTAAAAAAAAGGGGTATGGAAAGATCCAACTACTAGGATGGGCTGAGCCTCCAATTTACGACAATGCAGGTAAAAAGCTCTATTGGGGGAATTACAAAAAACTAGAACGCACGGGAGAAAACATTCTAGATTATAATCTCCGTATATTAGGGAAAGAGGGTTACCTTATAATGAACTTTGTCGCTAGTATAGATCAGCTTAACCAAGTCAAGGAAGCTCGCCCCACAATTCTTGAGATGGCTAATTTTTCAGAGGGTAATACATATGCCGAACATAAGCCAGGAATAGATAAAACTGCTGAATATAACGTTAGTGGACTCGTTGCTGGTAAGGTTGTGGAAAAATCAGGTATTTTAATCAAGCTCCTGCTCCTCATTAAAAAGTTCTGGGTTGTTCCCGCTATTGCTCTTACTGTAGTTATAACAAAAGCCATGAAGCGCGCTAAAAATGCATAACGCCTGATTTATTTCCTTTTACTCAATACGATCCTAAATCCTGTAGAAGAGTTCTTTTCCCTTTTTAGGTTGCTCGGACATTACAACCATATTGAAGAAGCAGCGAGCTCAAGCCTATAACTAATAAATGCAATTACTCAGTAAAGCTTTACTCAAGCACTAGGCTAATTCTCACTGCTCCCATCAGTTATAAAAATGTCCTTAATAATAAGGCGTAACAATTAACAATAGAAAGTGCCTATTGAGCTTGCTCTCTGTTTAATCCTGTAGAGACTCACACGTATAATTCATGGAGGAAAAAAATAAAGAAAAGAACATTACTCAAGCAAGCCCAGCTGATGATGCACATAAGGAAGCTAAAGTTCAAGAGGAAGAAGAAACTTCTAACGACTTAATTAAGCCTGAATCCAGAGCTGAAGAACAAGAATTCAATGATAGCCAAGATGCTTCTGTGCCTGAAGCACAAGTAATAACATTTGACGATTTAAAGCTTTCAGCACCCGTTTTAAAAGCTGTTAAGGAATCTGGATATGAAACGCCCACTCAAATCCAAAAAGATGCCATTCCCGCAATTTTGGAAGGGAAAGATGTTGTCGGGGCGTCACAAACCGGAACAGGGAAGACTGCGGCGTTTGCTCTTCCCTCCCTCTCTAAAATAGAAAAGATAGGTAAACCTCAGATTGTAGTCTTAGAGCCTACAAGAGAACTCGCGCATCAAGTAGCCGAGCAATTTGAAAAATATGGGAAGCATACTGGATTATCTGTCGCTCTTCTCTATGGAGGAGTCAAATATGGAGAGCAGACGGAGGCATTAGAGAAAGGGGCGGACATCGTTGTTGCTACTCCAGGACGTATCATTGATCACTTTTATCGCGGCACGATGAAATTTAGAGATCTGAAAATTCTTATCCTAGATGAGGTAGACCGCATGCTTGATATGGGCTTTCTCCCTGCTGTCAGAAAGCTAGTAAACCTCTGCCCATGGGAAGGTCGCCAGACTCTTCTTTTCTCTGCTACCATGCCTCCTGCGATTGAAACCTTTGCGCAGTGGTGCCTCGTGGATCCTAAAACAATCGAAGTCGCTCGCTCAAAAGTGGCAAGTTCGATTCGTCACGCATTTTACCCTGTGGCTGGCGAACAACGAGACGATCTCATTCTCGCGATTCTTAAAGACGTAGATTTCGAAAGCGTTATGATTTTCACACGGACGCGTAAGGAAGCTGACTCACTTACAGATTTACTCAAAAAAAATGGACACCCAAATGTAGCGGCTATGCATTCAGACATTCGCCAGCAAGACCGAACTAAAGCACTAAAAGGGTTTAAAGAAGGAACACATGATATCCTGGTGGCTACAGATGTCGCCGCACGTGGAATAGATATTTCCAGTGTTACTCATGTGATTAACTATCGGGTTCCTGAAAATCCAGATGATTATGTCCATAGAATCGGGAGAACAGGGCGCGCAGCTAAAGAAGGAGATGCGTGCACCATTCTCACGGCAGATGAGCTCGACTATGCGAAGGCAGTGGAAGACCTGACCAAACAAAAAATTGAGCGTAAAAAAGTGGAGGATTTTGATTATGTTTACACAGCGCTTTTAGATGAGAGCCCTGCTCCACCACTACGTAAGAGACGTCCAGCACCCAAGCGTCGTCGTAGGTAATCGTCTTCTCGCTATTCTATGAGAGTTCTGGCTGTAGACCCTGCTATTCGTAATACGGGCTACGCTATCTTAGAGGAAGACGGCGGCAAACCAAAGGTATTAGACTTTGGAGTGCTCAGTATCCCCACAAAATTAAAACAATCTCAAGCACTAGCAGCAGTAAGGTCTACTCTCTTTAACCAAATTAAAAAATGGGAGCCCGATGAAGTAGCCGTAGAAGGAATCATCTTCGTGCAAAGTATGAAGACTGCAATCTCAATGGGAGCCGCCCGTGCAGCGACTATGATAGCCGCTGCTGACTGCGGAATTAAAGTCTATGAATACGCCCCTAAAAAGGTGAAGCAGGCCGTCGTGGGTAATGGAAATGCCAATAAAGACCAGGTAGCCTTCATGGTTCGTGCTCTTTTAGGACTCTCAGAAACTCCTCCACACGATGCCGCTGATGCTCTTGCAATAGGTATGGCTCACTTATACACAGCAGACCCACTGAAAGGAGCGATTCTTAAAAGAGCTGAAGTGTAATCTCACTCCCTAACGGAAAATATAATCGCGCCAATCTACAAAAATAGGGGCGGCTACAATTCTCATCACTCTTCCCTCTACAGAATTATCCTCGTCTTTTTCAATAGCGCTCACCGCATCATCAACGAATTCCACGCCTATTCTGTTTTTCAATTCTTGTGTGGTATGACTGTAGCTTCTTAAAAATTGACCACTATCTAAGTCTCTAATGGTATCGAAGTGCCGTTTCTCAACCGTTTCAATATATTCATATAAGCCGCTTGTCCCTTTCGCTGTAGTTTTCACAGACGTTTTACTGGGTAGCCCTAAGACTTGCTCCACCTCAATCGGCGTCATTCCTATCGCTAGCTCTTGTTTTTCTATCAGTTCCTTGACTAACATCTTACGCTCGTAAAGCTTTTGGAAGTGCTCTTTAAACTGAGGATCATTACACTCTAGAGCGTGTGGCGAAATCCAGCCTGTAATTCTACTATGTTTCGCTTCTCCCTTTATTTTAAAGGCTCTAACATCGAAGCCTATCAACTCACAAATAGTTCCTACTTTAGAAGTTCCCACTTTTTGTTTTCCATCCCGTGTTAAGAAAACAGGAAACTCTTCTTTTATCCTAAACTTAACATTCTCCGTCGTAATCTCTTCCCTGTAGACTACCTCTGGATCAGAGTTTAATGCGCTTTTCGTATCCTGTCTAAGCTCTGCGAAACTCTCCTGCACAATAAGTGTGACGACTAAAGCAATAATCGAAGGATAAAATAAAGAACGCATGAATTTTACAATGTAAATTTAAAGTATCGCAGAACCCCAAAAACAAAAATAAAAAAATTCGACGCGGGGGCAATTGCAATAAATACTAAGACATGTCAGGGGAACTTTCTCAAAAACTATTTAAAAAAGCTAAAACACTAATGCCAGGAGGGGTCAACTCTCCTGTCCGCGCCTTTAAGAATGTAGATGGCGAGCCATTTTTTGTTAAGAGTGCGAAAGGAAGTCGAATCGAGGATGTTGATGGAAAGCATTACATCGATTACATTGGAACATGGGGACCAGCTATTTTAGGTCACGCTCCTAATTCTGTTTTGCATGCGCTTCATGAAGCAGCAAAGAAGGGAACGTCTTTTGGAATGCCAAATCTCTACGAAATAGAGTTGGCGCAAATGATCATCGACTGGGTGCCCAGTATCGAAAAGGTACGTATGGTTAGCTCGGGAACAGAAGCAACAATGTCTGCGATTCGACTCGCTAGAGGTTTCACTGGGAGAGATAAGATCATTAAATTTGAAGGATGTTACCACGGCCATGTCGATTCGCTTCTCATTGCCGCAGGCTCAGGAGCGCTCACTCACGGAAAGCCTGATTCTGCAGGTATTCCCACATCCTTTGCAGAGCAAACCATCGCCCTCCCACTTAATGATATAGAAAGACTGGATGAAGTCTTTGCTAAAATAGGAGAGCAAATTGCGTGTGTCATTCTAGAGCCATTCCCAGCAAACGCGGGACTTATCATGCCAAAAGAAGGGTATCTGAGTAAAATAAGGGACCTAACGAAGAAACACGGCTCACTACTCATCTTTGATGAAGTGATGACAGGATTCCGTGTTGCAAAAGGTGGGGTGCAGGAACTCGTAGGTATAACTCCAGACCTCACTGCTATGGGGAAAGTGATCGGCGGAGGATTACCTGTGGGCGCATTCGGCGGACGAGATGACGTCATGGGATACCTCGCCCCCGATGGTCCTGTATACCAAGCAGGAACGTTAAGCGGAAATCCCGTGGCAATGGCCGCAGGACTTGCGCAGCTTAAAGAGATGGAAGCACAAAACGGATACGTAAAACTTGAGGAAACAGGAGCGATGCTTGAAGCAGGAGTGAGAGAGATCCTCCAAGAAAAAGGACTGCCGTATTCCTTTAACCGCGTTGGCTCCATGTTTTGTCTGTTTTTCACAGATCATGAGATCACGAACCTTGATGATGTAATGAAGGCTGATATGGATCACTTCCGCAAATTCTTCTGGAAAGCTTTAGATGCAGGAGTATTCTTTGCCCCCAGTCCATACGAAACAGGCTTCATTTCCCTTGCCCATAGTAAACAAGATATAGAGCAAACCTTAGATGCCATTCGTTTAGCTCTCTGAATAACTTAAAACATTTTTCGTGTCTTTTCCTGATTTTATGGCTAAAAATAAGTTTTGAATGACATCTCCCAACAGCGACGAGACAAGAGAACAGGTATCTCCACCGCCCTCGATGGAGAGCGATGTAACGATGATATCAGATCAGCTTGCACTACCCTTAACCGCTGCAGAGCGCGTGGCATCATGGAGATTTCTCGCTTCTCTCCACAGAGGGAATCGCTTGAAGTTGATGTTTGGACAGCCGCTATTATTGAAAAAGCATCGCTCTGGGAAGTCCCCATCATTCCTCTAGATTCGCTTGGTATTCACCGTGATGAAGAAGGTTTCTTAATTGCTGAAGAACTCACTCCGCTTAAGACTGGTGCAGAAGCTTGCCCCTACCTGGACATGAAGAGCCGTGAGGTCTATAAGCTGTTCGATCTGAGAGCAAATGGCTCTATGGGCAAAAAGGTAGTCGTACAACGGAATGAGGAAGGGATACTGAATGCAGAAATTAAAGAAGCAGTTCTGCATGACGTCATCCGCAAACTCTCTACCCTAAATGATGGAGGTGGACACCCTACGGAAATTGTCGGGCTTGTGGATAGCTTTGATCATTTACTGGTCAAGCAGCCTCTTGCGGAACATTATCGGGACTTTGAAGTAAATCGCAGAGAAGCAATGGATATCATGCGATGCGTATCACCAATGGGGGGGCATTTCCGACATAATCTAGCCGTATTTCATGCTCAAGAAGAGCCTTGGCTGATCGGCGACCTTCATAAAGGAAACATAATGATTAACGCAGAAGGGAACCCCACTATAATAGATGCCCTAACAGGCTACCTTCCTCCTTATGTGTTAAAAGAACTTCCTTGGCTAAATGTTGCCACAGAAGATGCATACACATTCAGAGAGTCTGGACAAGCGCCCCTCAGGTCAGTTTTTGATGGGGTCCGTGACGATGAGCTTTAGAGGTAAGCCTGCATTGTTTCCTTCTATTCTAGCGTTTTTAAATAAGGAAGTTGATACTCTTCGAAATACTCATCTGACGTCTCACAAACAAAGCCACTAATTTCAGCAACACCATTTTTAGCGTCCTTTACATTTAGCTCAATGATTAAACGTGCATAAGGTTTTTGAGCCGACACGTCTTCTTGTTTCTCTAACTCGTAAAGAGAGAAAGGTTTCAAAAAAGAGCGTTTACTTTTTTTATGAAATCCCTCTCTCTTTTCTAAGATGTTTGTTCCTGACTGCTTTCTAAAAGCATTCACAATCTTCTCAAATGACTCTGAGTTTCTTTTCAAATAGCATCTAAGGCTCATTAGATTTTCTAGGTTTGATGAGGAGTTATAGCAGTTAAATGAAATCCATTCATTGGCATCGTATCCAAAATTATAATAATCTTCTTTAACTAAAAGGCTTCTCACTTTATGAACTCCAGTAAGATTTTTAGATACTATATCACTCACTGAAGCGTCTTCTATTTGTTCAGCGAATCTCCATCCGATGTATTTTATATTTGTCCCTTTTAAATAATATACAGGATATGTAAAAACACTTCCTGAAATATCTTTTGCTCTGAATAAATAAACAACGCCTACCTTATCTTTAAGGACTTTTGCTGATCCTTCAATAAGTTCAACACTTTCAAATGAGCGCGGCTGCCAATATTTTTCTAATGCGGAGTCTATATTAGAATCTGGCAAAACATATTTTTTTGCTTTTTCTACAGAATCACATTTCAGAAATTCTTCAAGGAACTGCTGAGCATCTTCATGATCTCCTAGAGATAAATATAAACTTAAATCCTCGTCTTCTTTCAAATTTATATTATCCTGATCAGAGATTTCTACTTGGTTATCACCCTTAGAATAAAGTTTAGCGACAATAAGCGAAACACCCACTAAACAAATAAGCCCTATTGCAATTAAAACTCCAAGTAAGGTTTTATTGCTTTTACCTTGGATAGTATTATAATTTACCGCAACCTGCTCACCTTTGTTATCTGGAAACATTTCAGCACCTTTCCTGCCTGCTACATCAAAAACATCTTCTTCTTGCTTTTTTATAGCCTTACTCTCAGACTTTCGGAAACTAGGCTTTGTTAGAAGTGAATTATTTTCGAAATCTTCATTATTAAATGGTTGCCTTTTGCTTAATTTAATTGGTTTAGAATTCTCCACTATCGGAGAATCTTGGGGACTTTCAGTATCTCTCCCCCAAATTAAGGCTTTAAAGCCATTGTCGTCAGCTATGACAATGATTTTCAAACAGTTTCCACATAAAAATGGAGTATTAAAATCCTCGTTAAGAACGTCGTTCTCACAACTTGGACAAATTCTCTTATGCATTATCTAAATTAGATTAGTAGAAATCGTTTTTGCAATGTTATTGTGTATTCAATTACAGAATTAAGATGCTTTTTAGTCCGTTGACGCAGGAGCAAGCATAGTTCTTTCCACTGGACGCTGAATTTCTATCTTTTCTCCTATCTTATTTTTAATAAGGCATCGTTCCAAAGACGTTACACGAACAGCGCGATAAAACTTTTCAGTATTTTGATTTGGGACAAGCCCTTCATCATAAGCATTGATAATATTGCTATTTGTGCTGACATTCAAAAGTTCTCCGCTTGGTATAGATGCCTCCAAGGCTCCTTGAAAATATTTCGGGATAGAACTCATTTCTGAGGTGATGAGTTGCGACGAGTTAGAGGCTTGGTTAACAGCTAGGAATCCGGTGAAAAGCCCCATAACGGCAACAGCGGCAGTTGTCACATACCATGAAAAAAGATTCTTTTTCTTATTCTTCTTTTGAGGAAACGGTATCACCTTTGCGCTATTTGATTCAGTAAGAGATTTATTATCAAGCTCTAGAATGCTTACTAAATTTTCTAGCATATCGCTAGGGATTACAGCAGGAGAAAAATGTGTTATCATCGCTTCTTCAGGAACTGCATTTAATCTTGTCATCATGTGATCGTTTAAGCAACTAGGGTGTAGTGAAGAATACTCAGATTCTGTGATTTTTAATGCTAATTTCGTAAGGTAATCTTCCGATAAGGGCTTTGGAGAGGTCGTAGATAGCTTTCCGTTAAAAGATTGTAACAAACCCGTTTCAATCTGTCCATTGCTGAGCTCAGAGGGGGTGAGAGCTTTAAGCTCTTGCTCAAATAACTGTAATTTTAAATCAAACATACAATACTCAGTTTACTATTTAGAGTTCCCCTTCATCTCTACGTGGCGCTAGCTTCTTATTTAAGGCTTCTAAACCGTAACGATATCGCGACGCGGCTGTATTGAGAGAAATATCTAAAGACTCTCCTATTTCAGCGAAGGTTCTTTCCCCCCAAACTTTCATGACGACCACTTCTGAGAATTTATTAGGCAGCTCTTTGAGTGCTTCTTGAATTAATTCTGCTTTCTCAGCCATTGCTCCTGTTGATTCAAACCATGGGTCATTTTTACTTTTAGATATATTATTTTTATCCTCAACGACGATTTGTTCACGACGACCTCTCCTATCTGTCTTCCTTCCTAGATCAATTGCTTCTCTCCTAATCTGAGTATAAAGATAAGGTTGCCACGCGTCTTGTCCCCCAGTGAATTCTCCGGAGTTGGTTTTTTTTGATAACTTCACTAAAGCATCTTGGAAAATATCTTCTGCATCTTGTTCGCTCCTGGTCTGCTGCCTCGCGAAAAGTAAAAATTTAGGTCCGTGAGTTTGAAGCCATTCTCGCCAATTTAAATGAGAAGAGTTGTTAGGTAATTGTATAGCACTCATTATTCTCTTTCTTGTCATAACAAAGCGACGTCGCAGTTAATTTTATTTAAAAAAGTTAATGCCTAAATAAACTATCCCCTCTCTTAAGGTCAAATTATCCTTAAGTTTTCTTTAATTTCACTCGTCAAGCTTTTCTTTAACTGGTATTTAATAACTATATTTTAACTAATACTGAGCTATGGCCAAATCTGACAACATGCAAAGAATCAACTTAGAAGTAGATCCCTCTAGATCCAATAGTGAAATTATTGCTAATGTTCCTAAGTCTTCTGATCCTTACAGCTCAGAAATAGAACAGGCTCAAAAAATGTTAGAAGAGCTCCGAATTAAAAAAGAACTCCAACAACGTGAGGAAGAAAAAAGAAGAGTTATCGAGGAAAAGCGCGCTGAGTTCGTTGAGCTTAGAAACAAAGTGCTAGAAAAACTAGAAAATGCGATTCCAAACATTGACCAAGAGCTTTTAGGAACCAGGCAAGAAATCTCTGATCTCGAGTCAGCTAAAAAGCACTTCACTTCAAACCTGAAAACAATAGAAGCGATTAACCCAGACCGCTGGGAAGATGAAGCTGTAGTCTCACAGACACAAAAGTTTCAGTCTCTACTCTCTAAGACTTCTCGTGAGTATGAACAATTCGCCTCTATACTATCTGAGGGAAGAGGGGGGAAATCACAAAAAACTGCGCTTAAATCTCTACCGCAGATGAATAGCTTTGGTAGAGATCTAGTGAGAGGCCTTGCCTTCTCGTTACCGTTAATCATTACGATTATTGCACTGTTTATATTTTTAGTCTAACAGATAGTAAAGCTACAATGTCAGATTACTCATTAGAAGAATTAGATGCCCAAATGGCCGCCTTAGAGGCCAAAATAGCTTACGAACCTCAACGGATTTTAAAAGAAAGGGAAAATAAGATAACAACTATGCCCGCCTCAGATGAGGTATTAGATAGAGAACGGGAGCGCATGCATGAGGTAGGAGTTTCACGCAGAGAAGTAGAAAATATTCGCATATCACAAGCAAAAGACGGTATACTTCTGCTATTTTTCCTACTTGCCATTGCAGGTTTTACATTTTGGATTTTTAGTTCTTTTCAATCACTCCGATAGAGCATTTGTGACTAAAATAAAGTGAGCCCATTTTTAACCTTCCGAAGAGAGTTCTACATCTCGATCTACAATTTTATGATTCAGAATAATAGACTTTCTAAGCTCGGCGGCTTGGTGAAGAACTTGCCTGTGCGATTTTATACAGCTACGCACATCTTCATCTCTTCTATTAGCAAAAAGGAATTTACCAACGTGACGAACATTTTTTCCAAGCTCATTTTTAAGGGCGCTCTTTTCTCTTCTTAACTCAGAAAGCTTTTTATTCTGCCCTCCTACATCGGTGTTATTAGCAAAAGATTCAAATTCAGAATCCCCTTTTATTTTTTCTAAAGTTTCTTCTTTGATATTAATATCTTCTTCTATTTTCTCAATCTGGCTGACAACAATATCTCTGTCATTTTTAAGCTGCCCTAAGTTACTGATACATTCATCAATCTGATTAGCCGTTTCTTTAAGCTGTGAGTCGTCCTCATTCACTTCAACCTTTAAGTAATCCATCTTGGATTTAAATCCATCATACACCTTACGAACCCTCTTCCCTTCGCTAAAAATTTTCATCCTTCTCTCTAGCTGTATTTCACGCTCTTCAACCAATTTCATAATTTCATTATTCAAGGTCTGGATTTTATCGTCACCTTGTAGGAAAATCTCACTACGCTTAGCAATAGCCTCCTGAAGACTCTCCTCTATGCTTTCCTCCTCCTCTTCTATTTTTTCAATCTTGGACTGTATACCCTTTATCTCCCAATATTCGGTCTTCAACTCATCAATAGTCTCGATGTGATCGCTGTTATGAAAACCTATTATCTCCTGTGCTTCTTTAAGTAACTTTAATTCATGGGTCGCTTCTGCCAATCGCCTTTGAGCAATTTTAGCTCCTGCCGCTTTTAAAAGTAGCATGAAATAGTATCGTGATTTAGTCATTTAATTTTAAAATATATACGGAGTATAAGTTATTACCTCCTTTCTCATTCCTTTAACAGGAAACCTGAGCTTTTAAAACATTTATTACATTTGGATCTTCTAATGTAGTGATATTACCCGTTATTTCTCCCGTCGCTACTAACTCTTTAAGCAAGCGACGCATTATTTTTCCTGATCTTGTTTTAGGAAGGGCTAGCACAAGATATAGGTCATCTGGGCGAGCAAGTGCTCCGATCACTGAAGTAACATGCTTTTTCAAATCCTGCACCAGTGTGTCCCCCTTATTATTATCACCTTTAAGAATTACAAAGGCCACCACCGCTTGCCCTTTAATTTCATGGGGCTTCCCTACTACTGCAGCTTCTGCAACTGCATCATGAGAAACCAATGCACTTTCGATCTCTGCCGTGCCGAGACGATGCCCAGATACATTCAATACATCATCTAAACGGCCAACGATCCATATATTTCCATCTTCATCTTTTCTTGCACCGTCACCCACACAATAAATTCCTTCATAGTCACTCCAATACGTTTCAAGGAAACGTTTTTCATCTCCGTAGATGCCTCTCAGCATACTGGGCCAAGGTTTTCGAATCACCAACTTTCCGCCCGCGTTTGGAGGGCACTCATTTCCATCCTCATCTAAGATTGCTGCGTCCACACCAAAAAACGGACGCGTCGCTGTGCCCGGTTTCGTAGATATAGCACCAGGAATCGGCGTGACCATGTGCGCTCCTGTTTCGGTTTGCCACCAAGTATCAACGATAGGGCATCTGCCGCCACCAATCACCTCATGATACCACATCCACGCTTCTGGGTTAATTGGCTCTCCTACCGTGCCGAGGAGCCTTAAAGAAGATAGATCATGCTTTGTCACTAGGTCATTACCCGCTTTAATAAATGCACGAATCGCCGTCGGTGCCGTATAAAATATGGAAACCTTATATTCCTCCACCATCTGCCAGAAGCGACTAAAGTCAGGGTAGTTAGGAGCTCCTTCATACATCACTTGGGTTACGCCATTAAGAAGTGGTCCATAGGTAATATATGAATGACCAGTGATCCAGCCCACATCTGCTGTACACCAATACACATCGTCATCATTCATATCGAAGACATATTTACAGGTAGCATATGTGCCCACCATGTAACCACCTGTAGTATGAAGTATCCCCTTAGGTTTTCCCGTAGATCCAGAAGTATAGAGAATAAAGAGAGGGTGCTCAGAATCAAATCCTTCGGCAACATGAGATGATGAGGCTTCATCCATTACCTCATGCCACCAAACATCACGCCCCGTCAACATTGGGACTTCTGCGCCCGTCCTCTTGACAACGAAGGACTTCTCCACCCCAGAATATTTTTCTAAGGCCTGATCGACATTGCTCTTTAATGCAATCGCTTTTCCGCGGCGATAACCCCCATCTGCCGTAACGACGTATTTCGCTTCACAGTCAGATAAACGATCTACAATCGAATCCACAGAAAAGCCGCCAAAAACCACAGAATGAACCGCACCTATGCGTGCACACGCCAACATCGCAACTACTGCTTCTGGAATCATTGGCATGTAGAGGAGCACTCGATCCCCAACTGAGACACCCTCACTTAGTAACACATTAGAAAATTTACAGACTTCAGTGTGGAGTTCCCCATATGTAAGGGTTCTCTTATCGCCAAGTTCGCCTTCCCATATAATTGCATTCTTATCCTTGCGGTCAGAAGTGAGATGACGGTCTAGGCAGTTTTCCGCAATATTCACCTTTGCTCCTACAAACCATTTCGCGTTTGGGGCTTTCCATTCTAAGACTCTCTCCCAGTCAGATTGCCAATTAAGGTCATTCGCCTCCTTCGCCCAAAATGTTTCTGGAGACTCAATAGACTCCTTATACATTTCTTCATATTGCTCGAGAGAGGAGATCCTAGCGTTTGAGGAAAATTCTTCATTCGGGGGAAAGCTGCGGCTTTCTACTAGGTGACTTTCTATATCTTTGCTCATGAAAATAAAGGGTAATGGATTAAAGTTTCCATAAGTCTTCGTGGAAAGACCAAAATTTCAAAGTTTACTTTAGATCAATAAGAATATTACCTACTCCTTCGATATTATGGGCAAACTCTTAGCGATAGAAACAAGCTGTGATGAATCGGCTGCTGCCATTTTAGATTATGATTCATCTAATGCGAGCATTACAGACGCCCTCATCTCTTCACAGATAATGATTCATCGCGAGTTTGGAGGCGTGGTGCCAGAGGTCGCTTCTCGGAATCATTCCATAAACCTTCCTGAACTAGTCAAATCCCTCTTAGACCAGAATCAACTGCGCCCGAGGGATTTTGACGCTTTCGCCGCAACAGGCGGTCCAGGATTGGCCTCTTCACTTCTCATTGGGCACTCCTTTGCTAAAGGGTTAGCGGCATCCTGCAAAAAGCCTTTTTATTCCGTTAATCATATGGAAGGTCACCTCCTTTCACCTTTTATTTCCTCTGGGGAAAAATCCATACCCCCTCACCTTGCCCTCATTGTTTCTGGGGGACACACTATGCTCATTAAAGTTGACGGGCTAAACCAGTATCAACTCATAAGTAAAACGATCGATGACGCCGCTGGTGAAGCCTTTGATAAGGTAGGGAGAATGCTCGGTCTCCCTTACCCAGGAGGACCAGAAATAGAAAAACTAGCTAGAGACGGAAACTCCAAGCAATTTAGCTTCCCGCGTTCTCTTCCTGGCAAGCTCGACTTTTCTTTTTCAGGACTTAAAACCGCAGTCTTATATACATTAAAAGATCTCGGCTATAATACGCACAATTTACCGAAAGGCAAAATACTTGCCGATCTTTGCGCCTCATTCCAGCAGGCTGTCATAGACTCCCTCGTTAAAAAGACCCTTAAGGCAGCTCAAGCCACCAATTCCCGTCTCATTACTCTTTCTGGTGGAGTCAGTTGTAATCTCGCTCTTACAAACGCACTTCAAGAGGCTTTATCACGCCGAAACATTCATTTTTTACCTTGTGAGCGCAAGTATTCCACAGACAATGCCGCCATGATTTCCTATAGCGCATGGTTTTATCACAGACAAGGATTGCACTCTCCGTTGAATACCAATATTAACCCTAACTTAGCTCTCGCTTAGATGAAATATAACGCTCTAATTTTTGATTTCGACGGAACCATTGTGGACACCCTCACTGAGGCTGCTGAAATCTATAATGTCTTGGCTGAAGATTACGGCTACAAAAAGGTGAAGATTGATGAAATACCTTCCATGCGTCATTATAATATGAAGAAGCTCATTAAAGAGTTAGGAATATCCAAGCTCCGCATCCCATTTCTTCTCGCTAAAGGGCGTCGCTTGCTTAAAAAGCGTATTGATCAGCTGTCCCCTATTGTAGACATGGTGGAAACGATGAAAGAGCTGAGGAAAGATGCGGTAAATTTCGGAATTTTAACCTCTAACTCCACAGAAAATGTAGAGCTTTTCCTAGATAGATACGGTATAAAAGATCTTTTCACGTTTATAAGCTCTACTTCCAAGCTAAGCGGGAAATCTAAGCATATAAATTCCATATCTCGCACCTTCTCCATTGATAAAGCAGACATGCTCTACATCGGTGATGAGATCCGTGATGTGAAAGCCTCCCAAAAAGCCGGAATTGCCGTCGCGGCGGTTACCTGGGGCTTTAATTCAAAAGATTCACTCTCACTCGAGAACCCCACTTACCTCATAGACACTCCCAAACAGCTCTTGGAGATCGCTCGCTAACCCTCTCATAAATCAGATTCGACATTCTCTCCCATGGATAATAATAGCGCAGAAACACCTACCCCAAACGCTAAAGGAGCCCCCCAGCCTCTTCAGTATAATAGTCAACCGCAACCTATTCATCAGCCAGCTTACCCTACTGCAGCAGTTGCCCAAACTACTCGTCCTAACCAAGGCTCTCTTGCAGCACTTATTCTTTCGCTTGTCGCTCTCACTGGCGTTGTCGTCTTTCTTATCACCCGTTCACAAGGCACGAATAATGGTGCTATGTATGACCCTGAGCTACAAGCACTCCGTACACAAGTGACCGAAAGAAGGCTCGCATTAGGACTGTCTGCTAATCCAGACGCATCCGCGCAGGTCACCGCTGAGTCTCTCACTAACCGTATCTCCAATGACGCAGGAAGTCTCTCAAGCCTCATGCGTGAAATCACAGATCGACTCTCCGCTAAGGATCGCGTCATTGCACAAAAGAATGATGAAATCGATAATGCAGCGCGGGCACGTGAATCTCTTACAACGGAAATCGCCACCCTTACAAAGAAGCTCCAAGAACTACGCTTAAATTCATCACAAGCTTCTGCCCTTAAACTACAACTGGAAGACACTAAACTCCTCCTAGATGCTGCCAATAAAGAAATAGCACGTCTCAGAGAAGCTCTAAATGGAGCACCTAGCCAAGATTCTCTAGAGAGTAGCCGTGCATTACTTGCCGAACTCGAAGCGGAAAGAGACCGCCTGATCGCAAAGCTGAACAGTCTACCCGATGAAAATGACCTCTCTGCTCTTAGAAAGGAAAATCGCAGACTCAGTGTAGAGCTCCAAGAACTACGCTCAGAAACGAGCCGTAACCGCCTCTTCGTTGAAAATTCAGATTCTCTCAGCCTCAATGCCCAAGCTCTTTATAACCAGCTCGTCTCTCTAGAAGGACACAGTAGTAAGGAGCGCCTTCAAGCTTACGAGCAGATCAAAAGTGAGTTAAATGCTAAGGTAGTTGAGACGGTCTCCTTCTCTACAGGCTCTTCCGCTGTGGAATTTGAGCGTGTAGGTGTAATTAAGGATAGCCTTGAAGAAACACCCAATAACGCAGAATATCTTGTCGTAGGATACGCCTCAAAAACGGGCAATGTAGACACGAACCGTGAGATCTCGTCTAAGCGAGCAACCACCGTTGCCACCATTGCAGATCTAGAACGCGGCGCCTCCCAAGACGTAAAAGCCGTTTTCCTTGGGCAGACCGATCGCTTTTCTAAGCTAAATGATTACTCAAACCAAATCTGTGAGATCTGGGAAATACTTCCAAACTAATTTTACGATTAAGCGACACCTATTCTATCTGATTAACTAATGAGCACCCCTGATCTTACCTCACCTGAAAAACGTCCCTATTCTTCCGTCGTCGTAGATGGCGCAGACCGCGCACCGAGTCGCGCTATGCTTTATGCCGTAGGCTTTGAAGAAGAGGACTTTAAGAAACCTCTCATCGGTGTCGCTTCTACTTGGGCTCAAGTCACACCTTGTAATATCCATATTGATAAGCTCGCCATAGAGTCCGCGAAGGGAATAGATGCCGCCGGTGGTAAGTCCATGATCTTTAATACCATCACCATTTCTGATGGGATTTCCATGGGCACTGAAGGAATGAAGTATTCTCTCGTTTCTCGGGAGGTCATCGCAGACTCCATTGAAACTGTCGCAGGCTGTGAAGGAATGGACGGGTATGTCGCCATTGGTGGATGTGATAAAAACATGCCAGGCTGTTTAATCGCGATGGCACGCATGAATCGACCTTCCGTTTTTGTTTATGGAGGAACGATCCTCACCGGATGTGCGAAAGTAAAAGGGGAAGATAAAGACCTCGATATAGTCTCTGTTTTCGAAGCCGTAGGATCTCATGCTTCAGGAGAATTTGATGATGATGAGCTCCTCAGTGTAGAATCCAATGCCATCCCAGGGCCAGGTTCTTGTGGCGGAATGTACACCGCTAACACGATGGCTTCCGCCATTGAAGCCCTCGGGATGTCTCTCCCAAACAGCTCAGCGCAATCCGCCACTGGCGATGATAAAATGATGGACTGCTTTGATGCTGGAGCCGCTGTCCTGAACCTCATCGGGAAGGATATTAAACCGCGTGACATCATGACGCGTAAAGCCTTTGAGAACGCCATCACCGTCGTAATTGCTCTCGGAGGATCCACGAATGCCGTTCTCCACCTTCTCGCGATGGCGCATGCTGCAGAAGTAGAACTCAGCATTGATGACTTTACTGAAATCGGGAAACGCGTTCCTGTCCTAGCCGACCTCAAACCATCTGGAAGATTTTCTATGGCTGCGCTCGTCAAAATTGGAGGAACAATCCCACTCATGAGAATGCTCTTAAATGAAGGCCTCCTGCACGGAGACGTCATGACCGTTACGGGTAAAACAATGGCGGAAAACCTCAATAATTCCCCTATCGAATACCCAGCGGGGCAAGAAATCATTAAGCCATTCAGTAACCCTAAAAAGAAAGACTCTCATCTCCGAATCCTTTACGGAAACGTCGCCTCAGAAGGCGCGGTCGCTAAGATCTCTGGAAACGAGGGAGAAACCTTCTCTGGAACCGCGAAGGTCTTTAACTCCGAAGAAGACGGCATGGAAGCTATTCTTGAGGGTAAAATCGTGGCGGGCGACATCATCGTCATTCGTTATGAAGGCCCGAAAGGTGGTCCAGGAATGCGTGAAATGCTCGGGCCAACCGCCGCCGTCATGGGACGAGGCCTTGGCGACAGCGTCGCGCTCATTACCGACGGACGCTTCTCTGGCGGTTCACACGGATTCGTAGTCGGGCATATCACCCCAGAAGCCTATACTGGAGGAGTGATTGGCTTATTAGAAGACGGAGACCAACTCACTATCGATGCTGTGAATAATAGCATCAATGTCGACCTTTCCGAGACAGAGCTCGCCAACAGAAAAGCGAATTGGAAAAAACCAGCTCCTCGCTACAAGCGCGGAGTCCTCGCGAAATATGCTGCTCTTACCAAGTCCGCCTCACAAGGCGCAGTCACTGATCTGGATTTAGACGTTTAAAACCTACCGCCTAAATAGCTAGCAATAAGAAGCCTCCAAGAGAAAAGTATTTTCAATCCCTAATGGTAATGTATCTGTCTCTTACAACTTTAAATATGAAACTCCTTAAATCTATAACTACCGCCTGCCTCACTGGGAGCTTACTTTTTACGAGCGCCCTCATGGCAGAAGAACAAGCGATCGAAAAAAAAGAATTAACCCCTGAACCAAAAAAAGAACAAGTAATGAACCCATCTGTAAAAATAGAAACCAGCCTCGGAGATATCACACTAGAATTAAATGCGGAGAAAGCACCCATCTCTGTGAAAAACTTCCTCAGCTATGTGGAAGATGGATATTATGACGGAACGGTCTTTCACCGCGTCATTAAGAATTTCATGATACAGGGCGGCGGAATGGTTATAACAGACGGAGATCTGGATCAAAAAGACACGAAAGCTCCGATCAAAAATGAGGCTTCTAATGGACTAAAGAATGATCGTGGCACTGTAGCTATGGCGCGCACAAACGATCTAAACTCCGCCACCTCACAATTCTTCATTAACACCGTAGATAATGCGAGCCTGAATGATGGCGGTCCTTACGGTGGATACGCAGTATTCGCTAAGGTTACTGACGGAATGGAGATCGTAGATAAGATTCGTGAAGTCCCTACTGGTCAGCGTGGACACCACGGTGATGTCCCTAAGGAAGACGTCGTAATTAAAGCGATCAGCAAAATAGAAGAGTAAGGCTTTTATCGAGAGCATAAGTTTTATTTTAAGCTTTGCTCCTGCTTTTTTTGCTAGCTACTCATCCAGAGTAGCTTATCAAAACCTTAATGGACGTTCTCCCCTACACTCTTCCACTATTTGCCTTCCTACTTGGCTCCATTCCTTTCGGGCTGTTTATAGCTCGGTCTAAAGGGGTGAATATCCGCGCGGTAGGCTCTGGTAATATCGGGGCGACGAATGTCTTCCGCACAGTGGGGAAAAAGGAAGGATCTCTTTGCTTTTTTCTAGATGTTTTAAAGGGAGCAATTCCAGTTTTACTAGCCGTAAACTTATTAGGTATTTCTGGGAAAGATCCTCTCACCCAGTTTGACTTTCTAGAGGGGATAAGGACAATTTACCCAGCAGAAAAGCGCACCTTTATCCAAGCTATTCATGTCCTCACAGGGCTCTTTTCTATCCTCGGTCATAATTACTCGCCATGGATCGGTTTTAAGGGCGGAAAAGGGATCGCTACGAGCGCAGGAGTCATCATTGCCCTCATGCCCTTTGGCTTTTTGATCATGCTTGTCATTTGGGCGGCTCTTACCTTTACCACTAGATACGTCGCTATAGGAAGTATCGGCGCTGCTATCGCCTTTCCTCTCGTGGTCTTTTGGGGAGCCAATCACCATCAAGTTGATGACAGTGTAGCTGACTCACCAAGTCTATGGCAGGCAGGACTCTATAATAAACCACTCTTCATTTTCGCGATCGTTGCAGGGACTCTAGCTGTTTGGAAGCATAGGACAAATATCCAGCGCCTCATTAATAGGACGGAGCATCGCTTCGGAAAAAAGTAAGACAGATATGGCTTTAATCTCAAAGGTATCAGTAATCGGAGCAGGCTCGTGGGGGACAGCTCTTGCGCATTTGGTCGCAAAGAATTGTGACCAGGTCACGCTTATTACTCGTTCTGCTGAAGTGGCTAAGAGCATCAATGAAAAGAGAAAGAACCCTCGATATCTTAAAGAGCTAATCTTAGCGGAAAACGTTAAAGCCGATAACGATTTATCAGCTGCTAAAGAAGCGGACTTAATACTACTCGCTGTTCCTACATCTGCGATCAGAAATACAGCGAGCACTCTCAAGGAAATGGGACTAACCTCTTCCACTATTCTCATTTCTGTCTCTAAAGGAATCGAGCGTGGCACTGGGTATCGCATGACAGAGATCATTCATGAAGTTTTGCCAGGAAATCCAGTCTTAGCGCTATCGGGACCAAACCACGCGGAGGAAGTGTCCTTAGAACTCCCCACCTGCACTGTCATTGGCTGTGAGGATGAAGAAGTCGCCACCAGAGTCCAGTCACTCTTCGTTTCAACGACCTTTAGATGCTACACGAGCACGGATATCATTGGCATCGAGTGGGGCGGAGCGATTAAGAATATTTTTGCCATCGCAGCAGGCATCGCGAGTGGATTAAAGCTGGGCGATAACGCCGTTGCCGCCCTTGTGACGCGTGGTCTCGCCGAGATGAAACGCGTAGGCGTGGCCTTTGGGGCTGATGAGGAAACCTTTTCTGGGCTTTCAGGGGTAGGAGACCTCATGACTACCTGCTACTCTCCTCATTCCAGAAACCATCAAATGGGTCTCGCGCTCGCAAAAGGTTTAACAGTTAGTCAAGCGGAGGAGCAACTCTCTATGGTTGCGGAAGGAGTGCGAAACACGCAATCCATCTACGAACAGGTGAAAAAGAAAAACCTAGACGCCCCACTAATAGAAGCGGTCTATGCGGTTCTCTATAAAGGGATGAGCCCTGAGCAAGCAATCCATACCCTCTTCACAAGAGAGCTAAGAGCGGAAGGCTGAAGCGCTTTTAAGACTTATCTAAATATCTCTGAAATCTATCCGCACCCATTTTGAAAATTTGGGTCGCCGCCTTTGACAGAGACTGTGCCTCCTCTAGCTTTCCACTCTTTTTATCTTCTTCCGCTTGCTTTTTTAAGCCGCTCTTGCATTGCCGTTTTAAGCTTTAAGAGGTCTGCTCTATAGATCATTTCTGCTTCCTCTTGCTTATCAAGTATCGGTCTTATGGCATCATTTACAGATGAAGGCAGTAAACTTGACGGTGAAATAAGCTTCCCTGCCTTTTCCATTTGAGAAATATATTTTCCCAGAGGTTCTTCCGTATCTTCTCTGCGATTATCGGTTAGCCCTCTTGTCCATATAGAGAGCTGCCATTTAGCATCTTTAATGCCCTCTTGGTATGCCTCTTCCCTTTGCTGCTTACGAGATTCATTTGACGCCTTAGCCTTTTGCAATAGATCTAAGTGGTATACAGTCAGTGCTTCTTCACGCTCCTCTTCTTCATTTTCGCCATGCTCTACATCAGTAATAGAGCCGCTTCCTTTCGTTCTACTCCATTCTAAGATGGCTACCTTTGGCAGCTCAGAAAAATCATGATTCCTGAGAGAGAGTGTAAGTGCTAAAAGAGCCCCAAGGATGACTACCGCTGCCAACATCTTAGCAATGCCTGTACTTTTTTTCACTACCGCTTTCTTGGGCGTATAAGTAGGTCTCGCGCCCACACGAGGGGCGGCAGTCACAGTCGGTTGAGGTGAAGCTTTCGGAACTTGATTCGCATCTGCTGTGTTACCACTTTTATGGTTCGTTTTTATCTTCTTAAGGTCTTCTAAAAACGCATTCGTGTCCGGATAACGTAAATCGGGATCTGGGGCGATTGCCTTTTTAATGACCTCATCAAAGGAGGCATCCACCTGTCTTATTTGACTTGGGGCACGATAGCTATCCTCTGGCAAGTGTCCTATGAGAAGCTCATAGAGGATTGCCCCAATCGAGAAAATATCTGATCTCTCATCGATGGCTGCAGAATTTTCCATTACCTCTGGTGCCGTGTATCCTGGCGTCCCGTAAATAATCTTCCCTTCTTCAGACTCCTCTACTGGCCTTGCTAGCCCGAAGTCTCCCAGCTTAGGAAAAGCCTCTTGATCTAGCAGAACATTTGCAGGCTTTATATCCCTATGTAAAATCCCAGCCTTATGGGCATGCATCACTCCTTCTGTAATCCCTATCGCTAGCTCTAGAGCAGTATCTTGATCTATCACCTCACCGTGTGCGGAGTGGTGTAGGGACTTTCCATCCACAAACTCCATAATAATGAAGAGCATCCCATCCACTTCTCCGAAGTCGAAAAAGCCAATCAAATTTGGATGATTTAAGCGAGACATCACCTTCGCCTCCGCACGAAACTGAGCATTAAAACCCTCATCTGAGGAGAGCTCACGAGGAAGCACTTTTATCGCCACTCGGCGATCAATCGATTTCTGATTAGCGAGGTACACCGCGCCCATTCCCCCTGCCGCAATGAATGATAAGATTTCATATTGCGGGAAAAACTCTTGGAGTTCCTCGATGGAAAGAGGGACAAATTCTGGTGCCTCAGGGGCGGACATATCGTATTAATTTTCAGTTTAAAAGCGGTCTTCTAAAAGAGAAACCTCTCCTTTTTACTTTATCCCATACGTAGTTATGCGATGACCCATTAACAATACATTTTTCAAGTAGTGGACGAATCTTACATATATAACGCTTTAGGTCAGGAAGGTATCTCTAAAATCGTAGCAGAGTTTTATACCCTCATGCGGGAGGATGACCTCGTAGGAAAGATGTATCCAGACAACGATTGGGAAGGCTCAGAAAAGCGCCTGCGTGACTTCTTGCTCTTTAGACTTGGTGGAGATCAAACCTATATTCAGGAAAGAGGACACCCCAGACTACGGATGAGACACGCCCACTTTTTCATCGGACAAAAAGAGAGTGAGCGATGGGTGGAAATCATGGATAAAGCGATGGAAAAGACAGACACTCCAGCCGATATTAAATCGCAGCTTCATGAATTCTTTACTGGTGTCGCAGAATTCATGCGGAATCACTAATAACCCTCTTAGATTATGATAGAGTTTAAAATATACGGTGCCATTCTTGCTGTCCTTCTCTTCGGACTGCTTTTCTACCTTATCCCTAAGGCGATTTATCGACAGAATAAACTCTTAAAAAGCTCCGCGAATGAAGACACTGCCCAAAGCGTCATTGAGCCCATCAGCGGAGTCCCCACCTCATGGGTAAACATCGTAGACATTCTCGTTCTCACTGCCCTCTTTGGTCTCTTCACCTATTCTTGGTGGACACAGAAGCCCGAAGCCGAGGACGCGCCCGCTATCGAACAAGTTATCGATAAAGAGGTTCTCATAGCAAATTTAACAGGACAGATTTTCACTGTCGCCATTATAGTTCTAATCATCGTGTGGAGAGTGAAGATCCCGCAACAGTTCGGGCTTTCTTTGAAAGGGCGATGGAAGTCCCTGCTCTGGGTGCCCACTATATTAGCCCTAAGCTGGGGAATCACGGGTCTCCTCGTTAGTCTGGGATACTTTGACTTCTTAAAGGAATTTCAAGGAGAAAGTCCCCTTCAAGAAGCCGTTATTCTCTTACGGGAATCAAGCGATCCCGTATTACTCACTCTCATGGCGGTCGTCGCCTGTATAGGTGCTCCTGTATCTGAAGAGGTCTTATTCCGTGGATATATCTATCCCGTAGTGAAAGGCTATAGTGCTCCTTGGTTTGGCATCCTCTTCTCAGGGATATTATTTGGTGTCATCCATTATAACATGGCGGGTCTCCCCACCCTTGTGTTCATGGGTGGCCTCCTCGCCCTCTCGTATGAAAAGACGCGTTCCCTATGGATTCCCATTCTTGTCCACCTTATCTTTAATTCTTCTACTACCGCCATCCAAATTCTCTCGCGCTACTACCCTGCTCTAAGTCCGGAGCTTTAAGGGCATGTGCCTTCATCAATTTATGCCCATTTGAGATGAACACACTGTTATCAGACCTTTCTGAAGATGAGCTCATTGCTAGATTACGTGAGATCATCACTCCGTCTCATTCAGGCACCATCGGCGTCGGTGATGACTGTGCCGTTTTGGCGGACGGCACTCTTCTTAAGACCGACTGCATCGTAGAAGGTAGGCATTACCTTGCCAAGACGCCACCTGAACAAGTAGGTCATAAAGCTCTCGCTCGTGTCTTTAGTGACTTCGCCGCGATGGGAGGAGCACCAAGCTCCATCCTAGTCACCATCGGGGTGAGGAATACCACCATCCTATCCTATATCGAATCTGTATACCGCGGCATGAATGCGCTCGCTGTGAAACATGACGCCCGCATCGTAGGTGGCGAAACCGTTTCTCTACCAGATGAAGCACCCCAGTTTTTCTCCCTCTCTGGAACAGGTAAATGCCACCAAAAACCTGTGCTCCGCTCTACTGCCAAAATCGGTGACGGAATCTATGTTACCGGTAAACTAGGTGGCTCTTTCCCATCAGAGCATCACCTCACCTTTACGCCACGCCTGCAAGAAGCGGAATGGCTCGTTAAACATGCTCCACCAAGTGCCATGATGGATATCTCTGATGGACTGGCGAAAGACCTCCCTAGACTCGCGAAAGCAAGCAACGTCGGCTACAACCTAAACCTAGCAGACATCCCTATTCGGTCAGGATACCACATAGATAACGCCCTCCAAGACGGAGAAGACTACGAGCTCCTATTCACTCTATCTGAAGAGAAGGAAAAGCTGCTCATAGATGCCCCTTACAAATTCACCAAAATCGGAACGATCTCTAGGGTTACTCGTCTTCCATTAGAAGGCGGCTGGGATCATTTAAAGGTAAGCTCTTAAGCGTAAAAGAACCTCCTAATAATGGGGGATGCCTCACACTCATCGAAAAAGGCACACAGAGAGCCAAAGGACAGCGAGGCAAAGCGGGAGATACAAATGGAATTTTCTTAAACCATGCATTGCAAGCAAATCTTGCAAGTCTCCCTGATCTCTTCACTATGAATTAGTATGCCCCGTTCTGCTCATAATGAAGATTCCAGAGTAAAAGTCCCTGCACTAGCTCACCTCACTAGGCTTGGTTACGAATACTTATCTCTCCGTGACATAGAGCCTGATACAGACACGAATATCATAACTTCCGTTTTTATCGAGGCATTCCTTAAGCTTAATACGTCACTCGCAATGCCTGACGCTAAGCGTGAACTAAAAGAATTTAGTGCTCTACTCGATAACAATGACTTGGGGAAATCTGCATACCACCGCCTTACCGACACCTCTAAGCCCCGCCTCATTGATCTCAATAGCTTTCATAAAAACACCCTCCAATGTGTCACCGAGTTCACTTGTCAAAATGGCGATGACAACTTTCGTCCAGACATCACCCTACTCGTCAATGGACTACCTCTCGCATTCATTGAAGTAAAGATCCCTAATAATAGAGACGGCATTTTAGCGGAAAGAGAGAGAATGGATAAACGCTTTCAAAACCAAAAATTCAGAAAGTTTATCAATATCACTCAACTCATGGTCTTCTCAAATAACTCCGAGTATGACGATGAATCTCCAGAGCCTTTAGATGGCGTGTATTACGCCTCTACGTCCATGAGTAGAGCAACGCTAAACTACTTCCGTGAGGAGCTGCCAGAAGAGCTTACAGGTGTGCTAAATGATCTCGTCAGCACGTATGAAGACTTCATTCTCAAGGATAACAACTTCCCCACCTTAAAGGCGACGCCTGAATACCAGACCAACATCGCGCCAGACACCCCAACAAATAGAATTC
This sequence comes from uncultured Verrucomicrobiales bacterium, assembly GCA_938008215.1. GTDB lineage: Bacteria > Verrucomicrobiota > Verrucomicrobiia > Verrucomicrobiales > Akkermansiaceae > WTJZ01. Next base: position 48,016 of record CALLLS010000030.1, read on the forward strand.
TCACTTCGCTTTTCACACCAGATCGTTTCGGCTTCCTGCTCAAGTTCGGAATTGCCTACGTTGAAGACAAGGCAAATCACACCTACGAGAAACACGTCATGCGTTATCCTCAGGTTTTCGCCTGTAAGGCGATCTCACGCGCTCTCGATGAAGGAGAGAAGGGAGGGATTATCTGGCATACCCAAGGAAGCGGAAAGACTGCACTTGCTTACTATAATGTCGCTTACCTCACGGACTACTTCACTAAGAAGCAGATTATTCCTAAGTTTTACTTCATCGTGGATCGCATCTCTCTCCTAGATCAAGCTACTAAGGAATTTAAGAAACGAGGACTGAAAGTCCATGAAGTGAAGGATAAGAACGCATTCATGCGCGACATCAAATCTAATATTGCCATTCACAATGACTCAGGACAGGCAGAAATCACAGTCGTTAATATCCAACGCTTCGATGATAACAAGTCCCTCACCAGAAACACGGACTACGCTATTAACCTCCAGCGAGTCTATTTCATGGACGAAGTCCATCGAAGCTATAACCCTGAAGGAAGCTTCCTAGCCAATCTTAAAGAATCAGACCCGAACGCAATTCGTATCGGACTTACTGGCACGCCACTTCTCACCCGAAAGCTCACCACCAAAAAAGGAGAGCCACCACGCACTTATGACTCCAAGAGCCTCTTCGGAAAATACATCCACCGCTACTATTACGACTCCTCTATCAAGGATGGTTACACCCTCAGACTCATTAGGGAAGATATCAAGACCGAGTATAAAGCAGAACTTCAGGAGCTCATTAATGAGCTAGAAGTCCTCCAAGGCTCGGGAAAGATCCACGATATCTACGCCCATGAAAAGTTCGTCATCCCAATGCTAGAATACATCATGACCGATGTAGAGCAATCTCGGATCAAGTTTGGCGACGACTCCATCGGCGCAATGGTAATATGTGATTCCTCAGATCAAGCCCGAGAAATGGCAAAACGCTTTGAAATTTCCTACGGAGAAGTCACTCAACCTAACGCCATCGCCACCAGTCTAATGGCGGCAGAAGACCCTGCAAAATATAATGTCACGCCCATTAAACAGAGGTCTGTCACCAATGCCTCCTTAATCCTCCACGACATTGGCTCAAAGGAAGATCGCGAGAATTGGGTCGCTCAATTTAAGAAAGGGGAAATCGACATTCTCTTTGTCTACAACATGCTTCTCACAGGGTTTGATGCCCCACGTCTAAAGAAGCTTTATCTCGGCAGAGTCATTAAGGATTACAATCTCCTCCAAGCCCTCACCCGAGTCAACCGAACCTATAAGGATTTCCGCTACGGTTACGTTGTCGACTTCGCCAATATCAAGAAGGAGTTCACGAAGGCGAACCAAGCCTACCTTAAGGAACTGACTGAAGAACTAGGCGATGAGGTCAAGCACTATGAAAACCTCTTTAAATCAGAAGAAGAAATCCTCGCAGAGATTGAGTACATTAAGGACGTCCTCTGGAATTACGATCATGAGAACAGAGAGCTCTACTCGCAACAAGTCCGAGCCATCACCAAGACTGAGGATGCCCGCGAACTCGTCAAAGCTCTCAATACCGCCAAAAGCCTCTACAACCTCATCCGACTCTCTGGAAAGGATGAACTCCTAGATAAGCTCGACTTCAGTCGACTCCACTCCATGGCTGGCGAGGCAGACCGTCACCTCACCATGCTGAATAAAAAGCAAGCCATAGAGCAAGGCACGGGATCCTCAGAGCTGCTTAACCTCGCTCTGGAAGAGATCTTCTTTAATTTCCGTAAGGAAGGTGAGCATGAGATCAAAATCGCCGACCAGCTCCAGTCCTCTATGCGTCGCACCCGTGAGACCCTCGGTGGGAACTTCGACCCCAGAGACCCTGAGTTTATCACCCTCAGAGAAGAACTCGAACGCCTCTTCAAGAACCGAAACATGACCGAAGTCACCATAGAGGAAATGGGTGACAACATCGCAGTGCTCGATGCGCTCTATAAGAAAGCAAAAGACCTAGAGCGGAGAAACAACCTCACCAGAGCGATGTATAACCAAGACATCAAGTTCACCCGCATTCACAAGCGACTCATGGAGAAGAAAGACCCCACCGATAATGAGCGTAAACTCTGTGCGGCTCTCATGGCGGTGAAAGAACGCACGGACTCCCTGCTCCTAGCTAACTCTCAACTCCTCACTAAAGAAGCCTATGCCAAGCAAGAGTTCCAAAAGGTCATTATCCAAGAGATGAAAGGAATCCACAAGCTCCCACTCAACCAAGAAAACACCAACTTTATTAATGCCCTCCTTATGAAAGAATATCTCGCTGAATTTTCAGGAATGGAATCCGCATAATTTTCACCTTATGAATACCGAACAATTTCACGCCTCCTGCCGTGCCCTTATTGATGACCTTAAGTCCGTCTGTGCAGACTATGGACTCGGAAATGATGGCAATGAATTTAAGATCATTACCCAGACTTTCCTCTATAAGTTTCTGAATGATAAATTCGCCTACGAGCTCAAACAGATAGATCCCACGATTGCCGAGGCTGAATCTTGGGAAACCTATGTTAAAGCAATGTCAGAGGAGGACTACGACTTTGTACTCATGCAGTTAGGCGGAGACACCGCTAAGCTCTACCCACGTCACTTCCTCTCTGTTCTTAATGCCCGCCAGAATGAGGAAAAGGATGAGGAAAAAGGCACGCTGCCCTTTCACCAAACCTTCGATGACACCCTCCTAGACATTGCTAATGTCAATACGGACATCTTCTCTGTCATGGCTGGTGGTGGCGAGAAGATCCGCCTTTTTGAACCCATCGTCACCTCTTACATCACCGACCCCTCTGACCGCGACAACTTCGCCCGAGCGATCATCAATAAGCTCATTCAGTTCTCCTTTGAACCCATCTTTCAGGAGAAGTTTGACTTCTTTTCCTCCCTCTTTGAATACCTCATTAAGGATTATAACAGCGATAGCGGAGGGAAGTATGCCGAATACTACACTCCCCATGCCGTCGCCAAGATCATGGCGTCTATCCTCGCTCCTGAAGAAAAGCAGGATGTCACCTGTTATGATCCCTCCGCTGGTTCAGGCACGCTCCTGATGAACCTTGCCCACGCCCTAGGCGAGCGCAACTGCTCCATCTACTCACAGGATATTTCCCAAAAGAGCTCCAGCCTCCTCCGCCTGAACCTCATCCTGAACAACCTCGTCAGCTCCATCCCGAATGTTATCAAGGGGAACACCATCCTCTCGCCCTATCCCTTCCATACCAAGATCGAGGGCGCACCAGAACAGTTTGACTACATCGTCTCTAACCCACCCTTTAAGCTGGATTTCTCTGACTGGCAGCCCGACCTCAACACCGAGGCAAACAAAGGCCGCTTCTTTGCAGGTATCCCCAATATACTTAAAAAGGATAAAGATAAAATGGCGATTTACCAACTCTTTACCCAACACATCATCCACAGCCTCTCAGAGACAGGGAAAGCCGCCATCGTACTCCCTACAGGATTCCTCACCGCCCAATCTGGTCTCGATAAAAAGATTCGCCAAAAGCTGGTAGATGAGAAAATTATTTCTGGCGTGGTCTCCATGCCCAGCAATATCTTTGCCTCTACAGGCACGAACGTCTCCATCATCTTCCTCGATAAAGCCCACGCCTCCGATAAAGTCGTCCTCATCGATGCCTCTAAACTAGGCGAAACCATCAAAGACGGTAAAAACCAGAAAACAGTTCTCACCACCGCTGAGGAAGAGCAAATCAGCTCGACCTTCCTCAACCCTGAACCCGTCGATGAGTTCGCCGTTACCCCCACCTTCGCTGAACTCAAGGAGAAAAACTACTCCTTCTCCGCAGGGCAATACTTTGAAGTGAAAATCGAATACACCGACATCACCCCTCAGGAGTTCCAAACGAAACTTTCAGGGCATCAAGCAAAGCTTGAAGAGATGTTTGAGGAAAGTGAAACGTTAAAAAAATCAATATTAGGAGAACTTGAAAAACTAAATTATGAAGGGTAAATTTAAGAAATTAAATGATTTTGCTGAATATCGTAGTGATAGAGTAAATTCAGACCTGATTGATGATTCTGCATACATTACAACAGATAGTTTTTGTCAGAACTTATCCGGAATAGAAAATACCATTTTTGATAAGCCCAAAAATTTCAGCATAACTCATTACAAAAAAAATGATACTGCTATAGCAAACATTCGCCCTTATTTACAGAAAATTTGGTTGTGTAATAAGTCGGGAGGAGCATCAGCAGATGTGCTTATTTTAAACGCAAAAGAAGGTAATAGTAGTTTATTCGTTCACTACTCACTTAAGCGTAAGCACTTTTTTGATTACGTCATGAGTGGCTCTAAAGGGACAAAAATGCCCAGAGGAGATAAATCGCATATTATGTGCTACCCCCTACTTGATGTAAACCAAAAGGAGCAAAATAAGCTAAGCCAAACTCTTCATCTTATCGACGAGAAAATCGACCTCAACAACCGTATAAACGCGGAGCTAAAGGCGACGGCGAAGCTCATTTACAACTACTGGTTTGTGCAGTTTGACTTCCCCATCAGCAAGGAGCAAGCCACCGCCATGGGCAACCCCTCCCTAGAAGGAAAACCCTACAAATCCAACGGAGGAAAAATGACCTGCAATCCACAACTCAAACGAGAAATTCCTGAAGGGTGGGAAATGAAAAAATTAAGTGGAATTACTGAGTTGAACAACGATCAGATAGACCCTTCAACCAAACCCGAAAAAAAATATAAGCATCAAAGCATCCCATCTTTTGACGCGTGCGGGACTTATTACATAGAAAAGGGTTCCGAAATCGGTAGTAATAAATTCGTGATCGGTAGTCTAGATTTATTAATATCTAAGCTTAACCCTAAATTTAATAGAGTTATTTATTCTATGGGAGAGGAAGACCTCATAGCGTCTACAGAATTTGTAGTGTGGAAGACTAAATCCAAATGGCAAAAAGATTTTCTTTATCAAATAGCAACCCATTCACACTTTATTGAATACTGTAAAAACAATGCTACAGGGACATCTAACTCTCATAAAAGAGTTAATCCGACAGTAATGATGAACTATAAGGTTCCATTTAACGAGTCTACACAAGAAAGCTATGGAGAAAAAATTGGCTGTATGGTTGATAAAATAAACTCTAACAACCAACAAAACCGTGAGCTCACGACCCTCCGCGACTGGCTTCTCCCGATGTTAATGAACGGACAAGTAACTGTTAACAGTGAATTTTATTGAATGCCATGCATCTTCAAATAAAGGTAGTCTTATGAACATTTTAACGAGAAAAAATAGGAATAAGCCATGGTCGCTTCCTTAAAAGTTAACATAAAAGTTAAATAAAGACTTGAAAGTTACCCTTACAGAACGATTTATTGGGCAGGTAAAAGCTGTTGTATCGCTTGGTATAGCAGAAGACACTTCTAACTCTGACTTTCTTAATGAACTCGTTACTACAGATCCAGAACTGGCAAAGAAGCTCCAAACAGCAATGGCAACCATTAGCAATGAAGAGCACTATTGTAATGTCGAAAAGTTTAAGCCACTCGGAGATGGGCTTTACGAAATAAAGGCGAAAGGAAAAAAGCGTGCCCTACGCATCTATGCTTTTCTGGATACAATAGAGGGATTACCCCGCCCTCAAGTAATCATCGCAAACTATTGCACCTACAAACCCTCTAAAAAGAAAAAGCAAGACCAGCATATAAAAACTGCCAAAGCGATCAAAGAGAATTTCTTTAATCTAAAAGCTGTTAAGAGCACTAAATGGGAATACAAACAACCAGACCAAGAGAATGAACATCAAAATCACCAAGGTTAAACCTGATGCCTCACAGGAATTCTTTGCTCAACCACTAGACCATGAGCAAAAAGTGGAAGTAAAGAAGCTTCACTTCGTAGAGCAAATTCTACGAAAGATGGAGGACTTCGGCTTGAAGCGTAAGGACATTGCCGACAAAATGAAGGTAGCACCTGCCCGGGTGACTAAAATGCTCCGAGGAACAGAAAACATGACGATGGACACCCTGATACGTTCTGCAGACGCAGTGGAATGCGAACTTTACTTTCACATCGCACCAAAAGGAAAAAAGGTGATCTGGAAAGAAGAGGGTGAGTCTCAAGTATACCCGCTTTTTATGAAATCGAAACGAATTAAGGAGAGTAAATCCACCTTTAACTCAAGTGTAGACATCGCTATCAATGACATCGCTACAGCATCATAGTGACTCGCCTCTCAAATTGGAAAGTTACCACTTTCTAAACTTTCAATGTAATGCATCCCAAGAAGAGAATGCGGATGGGGCACTCCAACTTACTACGAAACGTGAGGTATACTTTTCTGAAGAGGATCCGCGAAAAGCAAATGTTATCTTAACCATTAGATATAGCCCTGCCGAAAAAGAGGAAACCACCTATCAAGGAGAGATTACGGTATCGGGACGCTTCGAGATTATGGAAGGCTTTGCTGAGGATAAGCGTGAGGCATTGATCCGTGTTACCGCCTCTTCTATCCTCTATGGAGCTGCTAGAGAGCTCTTAGCTAACTTTACCGCTCGCTCAGTGCATGGCGTGCTCTCCTTACCGTCCATCTCTTTTCGTAACCCTAAGCAGCAAGAGAGTGATACCAACGCGGGGTAGCGGCACACAGGTGAAAACTATACAAACTGGGGACTTAAAATACATCCCCCTATAAAAAGCGAAAAGCCCTGATGATTCTCACCAAGGCTACAACGCCGACCGGGTCACTCCCAATCCATTTATAAGTTTACAGTTAAAACAATTAACGCATAACACAAGCACTTTTATTCATATCCACGTCGAGAGAATCTCTGCCCTTTAAACGGGAGGTAAAGGAAGTATTAGAAATCTGCTGAACGAAAATCCCGAACGTCTCTGCATTTCCTTATAGGGGGTGAAATCAAGATATTGAGCTGTTTGCACTCAATAACCACAATATGCCCAAATATTATCTATCCTGCTAAACTGCTGAATCACTCCTAATCACATAACACGACATTTTTTATAAGCGGAGGATTCATCGAATCCTCCCTACCGCTTCGCCATATAATACAAGCAAACTGGGTAGGGCGGTTTTGATAAAGCCGCCGTTTCTAAGGGAGGCTTTACCCTAGCACGTTTTTTGTCGTGTAGTGTGGCTCCTAATGACAGAAAAGAAAAATTTCATGCAGCACTTCATGCTACAGAATCGTTT
>CALLLS010000031.1 GCA_938008215.1 uncultured Verrucomicrobiales bacterium
TATCTAAGATGTTTTCCATATCCTTGAGGTTCCCCCATGTCAGCGGAGTAGTAGGATCTGTAGGCGTAATCGTAGGGGGCGCTATCGTAGGATCATTATAGGAATTAATCACATCCTGTTGATCCACCGCTGGTAACGATGCATTAGGATAGCCAGTCCCATCTAACTCAGAATACTTCTGTAGGATTGCAGCCGATTCATCCGGAAACATCTCCCCAAAACTCGTTCCCTGCCCGCTCGCTAGCAAAAGCGAGAGCATCAAGAGGCTAATGAAAGATTTAATCATAAGGAATTACCACAAATCTACTACATCAACCTAAAGGAGAACAGATGTTTTTTCATGGCTCTATACGACAGGGGCATCTAGCTAGGAAGAGGTTGTCATTTTTGAGCCCTGTTAAGGGCGGTCAGATACCAGCACCTAGCGTTAGCCCTGTGTCTGGAATTACCTTTTATTACAAGATCTGTAAGACCGAAAGATAAGCTTGAAGAGTTGATTTTGTCTGGATTTTCCACACTATGACAAAAAACTTATCACGAGCAAAGCCTCCCTTGGAGACGGCGGTTTTATCAAAACCGCCCTACCCAGTTTGCTTGGTTAGCAGGTCAGGCAGAGACTCTTGGCTTTTTCTTGTTTGATAAGTAGCCGAAAACTAAAGTAGTTTCAATTTGGTTAGAATGATTTAGAAGCGATAAAAGAATGGCAATGTTTATGAGGCTAAGTATAGATTACAGTCGGTAAATAGAACAGGAGTCCATAATGCGATTAAAAAATTAGAGTGAAAGAAAATGATACTGCAAAAAGCCAAGATTCTCTGCCTTCCATGAGAAGGGATAAGTCAACGGTTAAAAATTCATTTTTGAATAGTTCTTATTAGGGTTTATGTTTTCAGTGTTTTTCGAATGTCTAGAACAACGAAATCAGGCTTCCATTCGCAGTCATCAAGGAGCATTATTTAGGCTCGCTGCAGTATAGATTTCCGTTCAGTTATTCAAAAAACTGTGAGGGAGCGGAGGCTGCCGTCTGACCCACGTCGTTTACTCGACCAGGCAGTATATCGCAGTCACTCCTAAATCTGGATTTTTGTTGGTTCAAAAAGGTGGTTGTCTTATTGTTTACTTCCTTACGCGGCTTGCTTGCTTTCAATGACGAGGTCGGGTTTTTCATTCGGATACGGCTCGTATTGTTCACCTGTTTTTAGCATCGTTACCATGAGCACCGCTAGTTTCCGTGCCACTGCCACGATCGCCTTTTTCTTCGCTCGGCTCCCTCCACTCACCATGTAATTCAGACCCCAATCTCGCAAAGCACTATCGGGCGCATGTGCCCCTAGCTGATACTGGGCACATTGCACTAAGAGTCGCCTCAGCATTTTATTACCTGCCTTGGTGATGGAGAGTTGTTTATCGGTATCGCCAGATTGGTTACGCTTGGGAACTAATCCTAGAAAGGCTCCCACGTCTCTTGGACCATCAAAGCGCTTAACGTCTTCTATAATCAGGATAAAGCTGAGGGAGGTGATTTCTCCAATGCTCGGAATACTCTGAAGTAAGAGGGCTTCAGAGTTCTCATTAGCCAGTTGCGCCAGGTCCTCACGCGTGTTCTCTATTTTCTGTTCTGAGAGGATCGTTCCTTCCTTGTCAGTAACACAAATTTGGTGTTTTCTGTCTCCGAGGTCGACTCCGATATACGTTTTGAATTGCTTTTGATTTTTCATGATGAGAAGGCAAGATATCAAACCGCTGGAGCGACCTCAATCCCTTCTCATTCTATCTGACCCCCTAATATGATGAATAAAAGATATATAGTTATACTTTTCACGTTAGTAAACATCTTGTTTGCTGAGGAGTTTAAGATAGATCCAAACTTTATAGTTAAGGATGTATTAAGTAATTATGAGATAAAGAAAGCTACTTTGATAAGAGAGAATAGTAAAGCTGTAGAGTTGTCCAGTCCAGATTTAGACCCTCAAAAATTAATAACTCAATTAGACGACTATCTAAATACGGAGATACGAATACAAAAGGTAGATGTAAAGTTAGAGATAGTTACGCGAGAGTATATTAACGGAATTAGAAAAAATGTTGAGATGGTAAGTTGGGCAATTCCTGTAAAAGAGAAATTTTTAAGGTTTACGATAATGTTTAAAGAAGACGGTTTCGTAGATAATTTCATCAATCTATGATACTTTTTACGGTAATAATCGGAGCAATTATTGCTATAATATACGGATTAATACTATTACTCCCTTACAAGAAGAAAAATAAAGCAGGACACACTTGTGGATACCACAGAATTTTATTTTGTGGTAATAGTTTTCTACTTTTTTCATTATTCGCGTATATTTTTAAAAATAATTTCAATTTTGAACCAATCTGGCAAGCCCTGACGAGTCTATTGTTAACTGTAATTATTCATTATATGGTAATTAAAGCTTAGGACTATTGCATTCAAAGAGATAAGGAAATATTTACTCTTAATGGCACTTCTGGAAAGCTAAAGGGATAATTCAGGTTTTCGAATTATTGTTTAGCGAGTCGTTCAGAGAAGTTAGCAACTCGGTGTCATATTACGGAGCGACCCTTTGGTGACATTCCACTATTTCTAGTTGGAGCAAACATTCACATCTTGCTCCACCAACCACACACGTATCTTAATTTCATCTCATCCCTTTTCGGTGTCCTTTTCAATGAGGCAACACGGCTAGTTAGCTTGACGAGTAATATCCTCTTGCTAAAATTTGATTGTACCAAAAATAGACAATAGTAAGATATGAAAAAACAATCACTACACTACTTGTAATGGCTTCATTTATGAGCCTTTCCATTGCCCAAGACGCACCTACTAAACCGAAGAAGACTAAAAAAGTTAAGAAAATCGCTTACACAGTGGATGATTTGAAGACCTATGATGCGGACACTGACGGGAAGCTCAATGCGGTTGAGTATCAGACGTTCGCTGACGCCTACCTAAAAACACAGACTGAAAAATTCGATGCCGACGAGGACGGTGAGCTAAGCGATGACGAAAAAAAGGCGGCATTAACGGCTAAGAAAGCGGCTATTCTGGAAAGCTATGATACTGACCAGGACGGTAAAATTAGTAGAGAAGAGCGTGCTGCGATGGAGTTGAAGCTCTATGATTACAATGGCGATGGAGCAGTTGATGATGCTGAGAAGGCTATCTTTAAAAAGGACAAGTCTGCGATACAGGCTAAAAGAAAGAAGCAAAAAGAGAAGGATAAAAAGGCAGCCAAATAATTGTAAGAAGCTACCAAATATTCTTAAGGGCGGGCAGAGAGTCTTGGCTTTTTGGAAGACTAAAAACTCAGATAAATAAGCCCTGCCTTTTGGGAGATCCAAGGTTTTCTCTGTGACGACGACGAATTCATCGAATCCGCGCTACCATACTTACTCGTTAATTTTGATGATTGTTTAACTACATGGCAGGGCTGATTTGATAAATCAGCCGCACGATATTTCTAAAACACGTTTTATAACCATTTAGATATTAAGGGGACTTCTGGTAACTAGGTTTAAACGATTTACGAGCATTTTGACAGAGGGCGAAGAATGAGGCAGGGGTAATGCGTGCATTGCGGCTAACGAATGATAAAGCCTTCTGTTATAAAGGCAAAGTAACCCATAGGGCAAAAACACATTCCCTTTTTTAAAGACATTAGAATATCAAGAAATTTCATATTGATCGTAAAAGATAGTTTCCAGAAGTTCCCTTAAGGACTTTATAAATTCTTGCTTCTCTTTCATCATTAGTGTGGAACGTAGATATGCCAGTAGAGGACTACATTCCAACGATCGGATTAGAGGTGCATTGTCAGGTGAAAACGCGAACGAAGATGTTTTGTGCTTGTGAGACCTCTTTTGCTGATGCTCCTAATACTCATACCTGCCCGACGTGCTTAGGATTACCAGGAGCGTTACCCGTATTAAACGGGGGAGCGATAGAGAAAACAATCTTAGCTGGGATGATGATCGAGTGTTCCACGCCTTCAATCAGTAAATGGGATCGGAAGAATTATTTCTATCCTGATATGCCGAAAAACTATCAAACGACTCAATTAGATTTACCGCTTTGCATTGGGGGCTTAGTTCCGCTTTATGATCACGCCTACCCAAAGGATTCGCAGAAGAACATCGTGAACCCAGATAAGAAGGTACGCCTGAATCGGATTCACCTAGAGGAAGACGTCGCCAAGTCCACGCATGTAGGGAAGAACTCTCTTGTGGACTTTAACCGAGCGGGCACTCCTTTAATGGAGATTGTCTCTGAGCCTGATCTTGATAATGCAGAGGAGGCAGTGGCGTTCTTAAAGTCTCTCCAGCAAATTCTCAATTATGGTGACATCTCAGATGCCGATATGGAAAAGGGGCAGATGCGCTGTGATGTAAATATTTCCGTGCGTCCGAAGGGAGTGGAGGAGCTGGGAATCCGAACAGAGCTCAAGAATATGAACTCGATTTCCGCGATCCGCCGCGCCATTAAGTTTGAAATCGAGCGGCAGTGCGAGGAGCTGGATGAAGGGAAGCCACAAGAACAGAACACATCTCGATGGGATGATGAATTAGGGGAATCGCAAATCATGAGAACGAAGGAAGATGCGCATGATTATCGATACTTTCCATGCCCAGATTTACTACCGATCGAGACGAAAGAGCTGGTCGAGCGTGTAAAAACGCAAGTGCCCGAGCTTCCACATGAGAAGTCGGCACGCTTTGTTGCGGACTTTGGTGTGACGAAGTATGATGGAACAGTACTGGCGAGTGATCGCTTCCTTGCGAACTACTTTGAAGAAGCGGTGGTCAATAAAGCAGTGCCTGGTAAAAAGGTAGCAAACTGGATTATTAATACGGTGCTGGGGCAGCTCAATGAAACAGGCTTAGAGGTTCAGGATTGTCCTATTCCAGCGGCGAGTATTGCAGGGATCGCTAAGCTCGTGGAAGATGATATTTGTTCTAATAATCAGGCTAAGGAAGTCTTTGATAAGCTCTGGGAGACGCCCGAGGCAGATCCTGTGAAGGTGGCTAAAGATTTAGGCTTTGAGCCATCTGATGCGGGCGAGCTGGAGGCATGGGTGGATGAGGTCATTACCGCTAATCCAGATAAAGTGCAGGAGATTAAGGATGGTAACATGAAGGTCTTAAACTTCCTCACTGGTCAGGTCATGAAGGCTGGGAAAGCGGCTGGACAGAAGCCTAATCCGAAAGCGGTAACGGAATTACTTCAGTCTAAGCTTGATCTCTAAATACTGAGGAATAAACCAAACCTTATAAACTCCTCTCTTTATGATAAACTTATTTGATCAGACCTTAGACCAATTTCAGATTAAACTGACTAGGAATGCGCCAGAAATCCTTCAGGTGAATGTCGGTAAGATGTGTAATCTGACATGCGTGCATTGTCACGTGAATGCCGGCCCAGGGCGTAAGGAAATCATGACCCGTGAGGTGGTGGATAAAATCCTAGGGTGGCTGGAAAAGGCAGACACGATCCATACCGTGGACCTTACTGGTGGGGCACCAGAGATGAACCCTGAGTTTAAACACTTCGTGAAATCAGCGCGAGCGATGGGTAAAAGAGTCATCGACCGTTGTAATCTTACCATTCTATTAGTGGAAGGGTATGAAGATTATGCGCAATTTTTAGCGGATCAGCAGGTGGAAATAGTCGCTTCTCTCCCATGCTACTCTGCTGAAAACGTGGAAGAACAACGTGGGGAAGGGGTCTTTGATGATAGCATCGCCGGCTTACAAATTCTAAATAAGCTCGGGTATGGAATAGATCCTGCCTTACAACTTCACTTGGTTTATAACCCTAATGGGGCGTTCTTACCAGGAGATCAAGCGGAGCTAGAAGCGGATTATAAAGTGGAGCTGGATAAAGCCTTCGGGATTAAATTCAACCAACTCTTCGCGATCACCAACATTCCAATTGCGCGATATGCCTCTTATCTGAAGCGTAATAAGCAGCTAGACGAGTATATGCAGCTCCTGGTCGATAACTTTAATCCGTCTTCCATTGATGGGCTGATGTGCCGAAACACGATTAATGTGGGATGGAAAGGCGAGGTCTATGATTGTGACTTTAACCAACAACTGAAACTTCAACTAGAAGATGAAGGGAAGGAAAGTGATGTGGCCGACCACAAGCTTTTTGCATGGGATGTCAATGTAGACACCTTTATAAACCTCCCGATCAAAACCGCTAAGCACTGCTTTGGATGTACCGCAGGAGCAGGGTCAAGCTGTGGCGGAACATTGGTGGCTTGATTCGTAAAAAAGGTTTTCAACCTTTTTTCGGTTCCTGTTGATAGAGCCGCCTTGCCAACGTAACCGAAACGACGAATGTGGGTTTCATCAAAGGGGGGCGATCTCAATTTACATACAACGCAATCGTGGTTTTGCTGGATGATTAGAGCCTTCTCCTTACACTGCGGCTCTCTTGTCGAGAGCGCCCTACCATGAAGAGTTCCCTGCCTCATTTCGACTTTTATTAGGATCAGCCCATTTCATACGCGTCGATATCGCAAGTAAGGCGGACGTTTTCGGGAAGCGGAAGCTTATCTAGGGTGTATTTCAGGTATTGGCTGAGAACTCTAGGGTGAGAGCTTCTCATGAGAAGTTGAAAGCGGAATTCATCATGCGCTTTTTCTAAGGGGGCTGGAAGCGACTCGCCCAAGAGAATGCTATATTTATCTGGATCCGGGAGGTGCTCCTCCAAGCGTTTTTGAATTGTTTTTAGGGTGAGCTCGGCGAGGTCTTCCTTTTGGCTTGAGCAAACTAAAACTGCCAAATGAGTGGCGGGCGGGTAGGAGAAGGCTTTTCTGAATTCTAGTTCCTGCTCCGCAAAGCCATAGTAATCGTGGTGGCGTGCGTATTGAATGCTTGGGGCATGCGGGGTAAAGGTTTGGATAATTACTTCTCCTTCCAGTGGGCCACGTCCCGAGCGCCCAGCAACTTGAGTGAGGAGCTGGAAGGTGCGTTCACTGGCGCGGAAGTCAGGGGTGTGAAGAGACAGATCCGCATTCAGCACTCCCACTAGAGTAACTGTAGGGAAGTGTAGTCCTTTAGCGATCATCTGCGTCCCAATTAATATATCTACCTTGTGAGTGCGGAAGGCTTCTAGCGTTTGCTTAAGCGCTCCTTTCTTACGCGTGATGTCCGCATCCAGACGTGCGATCTTGGCGTTTTTGAAAATCTGCTGCGTGACTTCATGTACTTTCTCCGTTCCGTATCCTGCGAAGAGGATGCTGGGATCTCGGCATTCAGGACAGACCTTAGGAGGCATGCTCAAATACTGGCAGAGGTGGCAGATCATCCGATCATCTTTCCGGTGATAAGTGAGTGCCAATGAGCAGTGCGGGCATTGCACAGTGTGTCCACAGCTCGGGCAGAGGGCGGAACGAGAGAACCCTCGGCGGTTTAAGAAAAGGATTGTTTGCTCTTTGATGTCTAGACGCTTTTGAATGGCGTCGCGAAGCTTATCAGAGAATATGAGAGGCTTAATATTCGTCTTCCGTGCCTCCATCCGCATATCAATGATGCGAATTCGGGGCAGGGATTGATCGTCAGCTCGCTTTTCGATCTTTAGGAGCGAGAACTTTCCCTTCACGGCATTATACCATGATTCCAATGAAGGGGTGGCAGAGCCAAGAACAATGGGGCAGCCCTCTAGGTTCGCCCGCAGAACAGAGACGTCTCTTCCATGGTAACGGGGAGAAGATTCCTGTTTATAAGAGGTTTCATGTTCCTCATCCACTACGATGAGTCCCACATTTTGAAGAGGGGCGAAGATGGCAGAGCGCGCGCCAATAGCAACAACTGCTTCGCCTGAACGAAGTCGCTTCCATTCATCATGTCGCTCACCTTCTGACAAGTCTGAATGCAGAACCGCTACGGGGTGATTATATTGCTCAAAGCGCGATTTAAATCTTCGCACAGTCTGTGGGGTAAGAGCGATCTCAGGAACGAGGATGAGGACGGTCTTCCCTGTTCTAAGAATGGCGTCCGCCGCTTGCAGATAGACCTCCGTTTTCCCTGATCCTGTGACTCCCGCTAGGAGAATAGGCTTGGGAGGTTCTTCCTTTTTAGTGAGAGCGAGCACCGCTTCCAGAGCGCGCTCCTGCTCCTCGTTTAATGTAAGGGGTTGGGAGGGGACGAAGGATTCTCCGCTATCGGGATCTCGCTTCACGACCTCATCCTCAACCTTCACATAGCCTTTTTCTACGAGCGCTTTTAGGGGCGAGGTCACACCTTCCCCGAGAAGTCTTTGGGGGCAGGTGCCACCACTGCGCTCTAGTTCCATGAGGATGGTGTATTGCCTCTTGGCACGCTTCTCTATCTTTTGTAGTTCCTCGGCGTCTGGAAGGCGAATGAGAACAACGGACTTTTGGGTCTTATCAAAGGACTTCGCTTTTCTCAAGGAGCCTGGAAGCATGGTGCGTAAGACATGCTCGAGGGGCGAGCAGTAATAGGTACTCATCCATTGCGCCATCTTTAAGAGGGTTTCGGTGAGAAGCGGGGTTTCAGAAATGACTTCTTTAACGGGCTTTAGGTTATGCTTGGACTGTGACGGAGGAGATACTTGTAAGACTGTACCGAGCGTGATTCTGTTTTGGATAGGGATTTTTACACGATGACCCGCTTCTAAGTTCATCCCCTCTGGGATTGAATAATCGAAGATAAGCTCTTTAGGACCATCAATTAAGACCTTTACAGACTTAATCGGAGGCAAAAACGAATCTTGTAATGGTAAGGTTTCTTCGATTTTTAATTGCTAACCCATGGTCTGAAAGATGAAAAGGAAAAGAGGAGGGTATGACTTCAGTATGAATGTGTATGAAGCAGGATCTTTCCGTTGTCACATCCGCTGGATTATGATTACTAGATATCCTAAGGATTTTCAAAAATATGATTGAGGACTTTCAGATTGAAGAAATGCTAGAGCAAACGCAAAGGTTTGTTTCCTATAAAGCATATAATACACAATCAGGAAGGAAGTGTTTAATTAAGAGGTATTTGGTCGATAAATCTTCTGGGCTTGGCAAAGTGGAAGGATGGCAAGAGGAATTTCTGGCGATAGTGGAAGAATTCGCGCGTTTAGATATCCCTTCTTTAAGGTCAATTGTAGATGGAGGAATAGACGCGCAAGACGGCAGTCCTTACGCTGTTTTTGAGTGGCTGGAGTTAAGTTCTCTCTCAGAGGTTATGAAAGATCAGCCTATTGAGTTAGGTTTGGCTAAGGATATGTCGAATGCGGTACTGGATGCGGTGACCTCTTTACACGAAAGAGGTTTAATCCATGGCGATATATCCCCCCAATCAATATTTTATACAAATTCGGCAGAGAAGAATGCATGGCTTTTAAATTGGGATCCCGTAAGAGCATTACGTTGTAGGCATGGAGTGAACCGTTTTGGCATGAACCTCTATGTGGCGCCAGAGCTTCTTAAAGGTCAGCCTGCTAGTGTTCAAAGTGATCTTTATGCGCTAGGGAAAACGGTTAAAAAAGTAGGAGGAGAGCATGTTAAGGAGGAACACTTGCAGAATTGGCTTAACACTTTAGGGGCAGAGGAGACTGAAAAACGCTATACAAGTGCAGAGCTAGCGAAAGCCGAGATTCCCACCTTAGAAAGTATTCCCACAAATACAGCCGAGCCCTCAGCATCAAGTGCTCCGAAGCTTATTGTAGGGAATACTGAAGCGAAGACCTCTTCTTTAAAAGTCGCCGTTCCAGTCCAAGACACTAGCGATATAAAATCGAGAGAAGCGGTAAAAGACCCTCTTGTAAAACCGAAAAAGAAGAGCGGTAGTGGAGCAGCAATAGCGCTTTTCCTCATTCTTTTATCAGTCGCAGGTCTTGGAATGTGGGGGCTCATGTTTTTAAAGAAGAAAAAAGAAGAACCAAAGGGGGATTTAGTTGTTCCTCCGCAAGAGGAAGTCTCTCAAAGCACACCCTTAGAAAAGAAGCCGTCAATTACTGAAAAAAGTGTCCCAGCTGAGGTAAATGAAAGTGAAGGCGATGCTTTTAAGGCATCAGATTTTTCACGGTTATCTAAGGTGATCAAAAAAACGATTCCTGTTGAAGGTGTGGTGAAGGAGGTTTTAATAGATGAAAATGGGCTATTATCTCTTGCATTGAACACTGAAGAAAAAGGGCAATTCCTTATAGAGGTAGACGCAGATAGACTTCCTGAACGTGAAATTCTTGTAAAAACACTATCTGGTCAGGATGTGTTTATAGAAGGATATTTAGAGAAGCCTGAAAAAGACAAATTCCTTATCTATACGTCACGCCTTAGGGATGTCAGAGACTTAGAGACTAGACAGCCTTTCACTTTCAGACCGTCTCCTGCCCACAAAGCTGAGTCTGAGCCTGCAAAAGAGGAAAAGTCAGCTAGGGTCTCAGTTGGGGCTATTGCTTCTACTGATATAAACGCAATTCATAAGCTCATTGGAAAGCGCGCAAAAATTGAAGGAAAGGTAAATTTTGTTAACTCTACCCATGATAAAATTTTCCTCTATATGGTGGAAAGAGAGAGGAATGATGATGCGATAACAATCATTGTAGGAAGTAATGATCATGCGCTATCTAAGTGGGAGCTTAACGATCTCTATAATGGGAAGAAAATTGTAACCGAAGGTTTGGTGAAGCATATTCCGCATCGCAAGTATGGGGATTACCGCTTATTAGTTCCTTCTAGGGGTGTGATTAAACTTCTTGCTGATTAGACAATTGGTTATGCTAGATGCGATCTTACCCGAAAGAGTGAGAAGGTATTTCCTTTTTCATTGGAGTATTATGCCTTCATTCATGTAGATTTACGCTGATATGGCTAGACCAGTTACCTTATTTACCGGGCAATGGGCAGACCTTTCGGTCGTTGACCTTCTTCCAAGAGTGAAAGAGATGGGATTAGAGGGATGGCATTTATTGAAACAGTCGTAAACTCCTCTAATAAAAATGCGACATGGCAGAGTATAGATACTTAAAAGAAGAAAGTTTCTGAGTTTTTAGTTGCTATTATGGCAACTTAGTTTTAATACAAAGTTATCATCGTAAGTCTGGGGGGATATTGCGTTGATATTATAGTCTGGCTTTTTAGCCAGGCTATTTAGTTTTCTAAGATTGGTCTTAGAGAAAAGGGAGTTTTTTTCTTTTTGTGTATGTTTCTTTGTGCAAAAAAAAATGATGTCTGAGGTTTCTATTAATCTAAACCATTGCCAATACGTGGTAATGGTGAAGAATGGAGTATTTTTAAATATCACGGATGCACTAAAGAAGAAATCGTTTTTAACTAAGAAGTGCGCGGTAATCACTGACGAAAATGTGGGTTTTGAATATCTATCAAAGTTTGAATCCTTACTCAATGAGGCTGGAGTCACGTCTACTGCCCACCAAATTAAGGCTGGTGAAGCGAGTAAGTCTATGGCGGTTGTATCCGAATTGTGTAGCGATATGATACAGCAAGGACATGATCGCCAATCCTTGGTAATTGCTTTAGGTGGTGGAGTTGTTGGTGACATAGCGGGCTTCGTGTCTGCTATTTTTTATAGAGGGATACCTTTCGTGCAAATCCCTACGACGATTGTGAGTCAGGTGGATAGTTCAGTGGGAGGAAAAACGGGAGTGAACACGCCAGAGGGCAAAAACTTAATTGGAGCATTTCATCAACCCGCTCTTGTAATTATAGACCCCCAAATGCTGAAGACGTTGCCAGCTAGGGAATACCGTGAAGGGTATGCGGAAGTAATTAAACATGCCTGTATTAGAGATGCAGATATGATAGCAGACCTAGAGCAACTTCCTCTATTCACTGAGGAGGGAGCTGTAATCCCGCCGCATGAAGAGCTCTTAATACGAAATATTTCTATTAAAGCGCGAGTGGTGGAAGAGGACGAAAAAGAAACCTTTGGGACACGTGCTCTCTTAAATTTTGGCCACACTATAGGGCACGGAATAGAAGCTTCTGTACCTTATGGAGAGCTTCTGCACGGAGAAGCTATATCGTTAGGGATGAGAGCGGCCCTTTGGCTCTCTGTAAAGCATGCAAGCTTATCACAGGCGGAAGCAGACCGAATCATCTCTTTATTGGCGCAATACGAACTACCTATCGTGCTTTCTGAATCAATAAAGACAGGAACCATCGTGGAGAAAATGATGACGGACAAGAAATTTTCAGCAGGGAAGATCAATTTTATTCTACTTAATGAGCTAGGGAGAGCCTTTGTTAGCTCGGATCTCACGATGGATCATTTAGTGGAAGCGATAGAAGCGATCAGAAAATCAATTTAATAATATTATGGTAGAGCAAAGTTTAAAGGTCCACGTTGGTGGAATGGTGGCGACGAATGGTTACCTCCTCGTTTTAGGCGATGACGTGTTCGTTATCGACGCGCCAAAAGGAATGTATGAGTTCGTGAAGAATGAAGGGGGAAAGCCGACGGCGCTTTTATTGACCCACCAGCATTATGATCACGTGGAAGATGTATCCTTATTTTCTGATGATGGGATTCCAGTGTATGCCTACCAGCAGCATTCACCAGCACTCATTATGCAAGACCTCGCTCAAAAGTGGGGTGCGAATATTCAAATTCAGCCTTTCCATGTAACCAATGAACTCAAGGTGAAGAGTATGATCTCAGTTGGGGCGCAGAGCATCTGCACTATTCATGTGCCTGGGCATTCTCCTGATAGCATCGTTTTTCACTTTGTAGGGAAGCAATTCCTTTTCGCTGGGGACACCCTCTTTAGAGGCTCCATCGGCAGGACGGATTTACCCCTTGGAGACCATGATGCGTTACTAAAAGGGATAAAGAATGACTTACTTACCTTAGATGGAGAGACCCTTGTCTTTCCTGGGCATGGTGAAGCCACCACAATAGATGAAGAGGCTAAGGCAAACCTTTTCCTCCAATAGGCACACACACAACACAGACGTATGAATATAGAGCGAGTAAAACAAGAGTTTCTCCAAGGGTTTAAAGAGGAAAGGGAGCTTGGAGCTTCTGTTTCTGTTTGGAAAGACGGTGAAGAAGTGATGACCCTTTGTGAGGGATACACGAATGCAGAGAAAACGAACGAATGGACTACGGAGACGCTTGCTCCAGTTTTTTCAGGAACAAAGGGACCTGCGGCGGCCACCTTTATCCTCTGCCTTGATGAGGTGGGTATGGACTTAGATTCAGAGATACGTAGAGTGTGGCGTGAGTTCCCTATTTCGGGTGCTACTTTTGGAGATTTAATTTCTCACCAGTGCGGGTTTGCGGGCTTAGATAAAAGTGTTTCTGCACGGGAATATGAAGAGGTGATTTCTGCGATTGAAGAGCAGGAGCCTCTCTGGGAGCCTATGACAGCTCATGGATACCATCCACGGCTCGTAGGGTTTGTGCAGGATGAGATCGTTAGACGCTTAACAGGCGAGACATTAGGGAAAAATTGGCGAGATAAAATAGCTGCGCCCTCAGATATCGACTTCTGGATCGGGCTACCTGAGACGGAGGATCACCGCATGGCAACTCTTTATGGGGGAACCATGACTGAAGAGCAACTGAGAGAAGATCCCTTTTACCGCTTGATTGGAAAGGCGGGTAGCATTCCGAATAAGGCGTTTAAATCACCAACAGGTGTGCAAGGGGCAGCAGGGATGAATAAGCCTCGTAATTGGCACGCTGGGTATGCTGCAATGGGCGGAGTAGGCTCCGCGCGTTCCTTAGCCAAGTTTTATCAAGATGCAATGGGGCAGCTTGAGGGCTCCTTACTGACAGAAAGTATTCGATCTCAATTTAATGCAAGACGTGTCAATGGAGATGACCTTGTGCTTTGTGCGCCCACTTCTTTTGGGGGCGGCTTCATGCTAGACCCCGTCGATGAAAACGGAAACCGCACTAGAGAGCTCATTGGCTCAGATACAAATGGCTTTGGTCATCCTGGTGCGGGAGGCTGTCATGCCTTTGCGGATCCTACTACAGGCTATTCCTTCGCATACGTCATGAATCAGATGGAAGTAAGCGTCTTACCTGGCGAGAAAGTGAAAAGGATGTTGGCACCTTGAGAAAGAGGTTGTAGTTAAAAGTAGGTTAAGAGAAATAACTCCTAACAAATTAAGTTATGCAGTAATGTAAATCTATTCAAGAATGAGATGAGGATGTAGCATTTTTAATATGCTGAACCCATACTTGTAAGCTAAAAATATGGTGATTCCGCACGAAGAAATTAATCCCCCAATAATAGTGAAGCCGTATAAGTGAAAAAAAGAACCTATTGCCTGTTTTTTTTTAGATTTGTTGTAAACTATAGGTAGTGTTTCACCTAATTCATACATAGGAGGTGATGATGAGAAAATAGACGTAAAAATTAATATTTCATTATCTACAGAGTATTGAATTTTAGGGGAGTATGAAGTTGCTTTATTGACCGATGCTTTGGGAACTAATTCTATGACTTCTCCTTTTATTACTTTAGCATTATTTAAATAACTATGCGTAAAGAAACCTACTAAAATTGCAGATATTAGCATAATTATGAAAATAGAAATGAATATGTTGCTGATCACAATTTTTTCTAAAAAATTTGTTATACAAGTCAAGTAATTAGATAGGTCTTTAGTCTAGTGGGACGAAGGTAAGATCAAAGAAAAAATACCTCGCCAAGAAGGGGGGAATGTGTAAGCTCATCTCTTCCATAAAATATGAGTGATCAACCAATAGTGGGAATTATTATGGGCAGTCAAAGTGATTGGCCGACATTGGAGCACACTGCTAAAACCTTGAGTGAATTCGGGGTTCAGTGGGAGAGTGAAGTGGTGAGTGCTCATCGGACACCTAAAAAACTCTACGACTACTCAGAAACAGCTCAGAAGAGAGGACTAAAAGTCATTATTGCTGGGGCAGGGGGCGCAGCTCACCTACCTGGTATGTGTGCGGCTATGACTCCGCTTCCCGTGTTGGGAGTGCCAGTGAAATCTAAGGCTCTGAATGGGGTAGACTCGCTTCTATCCATCGTGCAAATGCCTGCGGGAATTCCTACAGCAACCTTCGCGATCGGGATTGCAGGGGCGAAGAATGCGGCTCTCTTTGCGGTGGCGATGTTGGCGGTAGAAAATAAGGAATTAATGAAGAAGCTGGTGGACTTTCGCGAAAGCCAGAGAGTAAAAGTGGAGTCTGGAGAACTTCCCCAAATGGGAGAACTTTAAGAAGAAAGATGATAGATTTTCAGCACGAGAAATGTATTGGAGTGCTAGGTGGTGGTCAGCTTGGACGCATGCTGGCTATAGAAGCCAGACGAATGGGCTTCCGTGTCGTACAATGGACTGGCGGTGAGGAATCTGGTGCAGAGCGCATGGCGGATCAAGTGATCACGAAGCCGTTTGACGACCAAGGGGCATTAGAAGAGTTTGTAGAAGCGGCAGATTTCGCTACTGTGGAGTTTGAAAATATCCCATTTCAGCTTGTAGAGCATATTCAAGAGCGAGTGCCAACCTTTCCTAAGGCTGCTTCCGTCAAAATTTGTCAAGATAGGCAGCTAGAGAAGGAATTCCTGAGAGATCATGATATCCCCACGGCGGACTTCAGGATTGTGGAATCAGCCGAAGAGCTAGCGACTGCACGCTCAGAAATTCAGGGTGACGTTATTATTAAGACGGCGCAGTTCGGTTATGATGGAAAAGGGCAAATGGCGGTTCCCGCTGATGATGCACGCTTTACTGAAGAGCTCTGGAAGCCTTTTGAAGGTGTGCGATGCATCGTTGAAAAAAAGATCCAACTCGTTGCAGAGCTTTCTGTGATGGTGGTGCGCGGACAGGACGGAGAAATAGTAACCTTTGACCCTGCGGAAAATGAGCATAAAGACCATATTTTACACCTTTCCATCGTTCCTGCGCGTCTCCCCATTAACTTCCTTATTGAGGCGAGGCAAATAGCGGAGACGCTAGTTCGCTCCCTAGACTATGTGGGAGTGATAGGAGTGGAGTTCTTTTTAGATAATGAGGGGAACCTTTTGGTGAATGAGATGGCTCCGCGTCCTCATAATTCTGGTCATCACACTTTGGACGCGTGTGAGACCTCACAGTTCGAGCAACAAGCAAGAGTAGTGGCAGGTCTACCGATAGGAAGCACTACTCTTATTAAACCTGTAGTGATGCTGAACCTTCTCGGTGATCTATGGAAAAGCCCTAAGGAGGCACCAGACTGGAATCCTATCCTTTCACTGGACGGTGGTAAGCTGCACCTTTACGGAAAAGGAGAGGCTAAGGCGAAGCGGAAAATGGGGCACGCTACTTTCTTGGGTGAGACTGTGGAGGTGGCGCTAGAGAAGGCGCTGTCTATCCTGCCATAAGACCTTCTATTTCTTCGCGCTCGATAGGAATGTTCTGGGATAAATTCTCGTTTTGGGTAGCTCCTACGTAGTAATTATCCTCCAGTCTAATCCCTATTTTTTCAGCGGGGATGTAAATACCTGGTTCTATTGTAAAGACCATACCATCAGAGATGATACAGTTTGGCGCTGTGACATCATGCACATCCAGTCCAAGGTGGTGAGAGGTGCCATGCATATAGTATTTCTTAACGGCGGCTTTCCATTGTTCCGTATCAACTCCTTCCTCAAGCTCATCAGGAGTAAGAAGGCTTAGAGAAACTAATTCTTTACCCATCTCACGCATCACCTGCTCATGGTAATCCTTTAGACTGATCCCAGGTCTTAGAATGGTTTCTGCATAGCGCATTACACGAAGAACGGCGTCATAAACCTCCGCTTGGCGGGCGGTGAAAGTCCCGCTAATAGGAATAGTCCGTGTCATATCGGCATTCCATCCATTCCATTCAGAACCCACGTCCATTAAGAGGAGATCTCCCTCCACACATCTTTGGTCATTCTCTATGTAATGAAGGACGCAAGCGTTTGCCCCACTCGCTACGATGGGCGTGTATGCAAAGCCTTGAGAACCTTGCCTAATGAATTCGTAAGCATATTCTGCCTCTATTTCCCATTCTCCGACACCAGGCTTCACGTAGCTTAAGACCCGCCGAAACCCGTCTTCGGTAATACTAAGCGCTTTAGAGATTTGCTCCACCTCTAGACCGTGTTTTACCATGCGAAGCTCTGTAAGAATGGGTGAGAGTCTTACAGACTGATGAAGAGGAAAGGCTTTCTGCGTTTCTTCTATAAAGAGCGCATTCCCTGTGGGTAGTGGCGAGCTCGCTCTGGAGTGCTCATTGGTGAGAAGGGCAATGCTAACCGCCTCTATACAAAGGGCTTGAAAGATGCTCGGAAATTCGCTGATAAACTTTACATTTCTAATGCCAGAGCGTGACTGCGCTTCCTTTATAGAAAGCTTTTGTCCCTCCCAAATTACGGTGGATGGATCACTTTCCCTAATGAATAAGATTTCTCGCATACTCTCATTTTTAGCATTTGGGAAGAGAATAACTGCGGTCTGTTCTTGTAAAATCCCGGTGAGGTATAGGAGATCAGTATTTTGCTTATATGGGTGAAAAGCATCGGCATTAGTGGGGCTTTCTAGATTTGATTTGATCGCCGCAATGGTGCCTGCAGGCAATTTGTGAGTAAGCCGTTCTCTATTGTCGATAAAGAGAGATGCACTGACGGGGGTGTTCCTCATATAATTTTTCTTTTACATTTTAAAGCTAAAGCATTGGATAAGAGCGTGTCACTAAGTATCGAAAATAAATCAGGCGTAAGGATTGGCGTATTACCTACACGCAAGAGTCTGTGGACGGGGCTACACCCAAACCGTGGTCGGATGGCGTCGTAGATGTCACGCGCAGGCTGAATAACCTGAAAGCGAGGGGCATGCTTTAGAGCGTGGGCAGTTCTTTGAAGCACTTAGCAATCATTTCATCAAGCGGGGCTTGGATTATAAGGTGTTCTTTCGTTATAGGGTGGGTGAATGATAGGCTTTTGGCCTGTAATAACATTCTCGTTCCTGTGCCTAAAGCTTCGCCATGTTGATCAGAATGAGAAATTCCGGCGTAAAAATAGTCTCCAATGATGGGGTACCCCTGGTGTAGTAAATGTTTGCGGATTTGGTGATGTCGGCCAGTGTGAGGGGTGGCTTCGATGAGAGAAAGTGTGTTACCTAAACGTTCGTGGCGTTCGGTATAAAGACATTTAAAAGAAGTGTATGCATCTCTAGGTAAAGCTTTTTCTTGTTTGCGAACTGGCTCACGGCATTCCCATTCCCTCTCAGTTGGTATCCCTTTAACAACAGCTAGATACTTCTTTGTAATTTCACCATTCTGAAACTGAGCGCACATTTTTTTCGTGGCTGTAGCGTTCAATCCAAAGAGTAATACTCCAGAAGTAGGGCGATCTAGTCGGTGAATGGGATTAACGTGCATTCCGATTTGGTCTCGTAAACGCTTCATGACCACTAAGTCATCTTCTTGTGGTGCATCAGATGGATGAACAAGGTGTCCAGACGGTTTATTTACGGCAATGAGCACTTCATCTCTGAAGAGAATGGAATAGGGGATGTTCATACTCAGAGGAGACTATTTCGTTCTACTAGAAGCGAAATTACCGAGCGTTAATCGATTTCTAGCCTATACCTTGGCAGGTCGGAGTCTATCTCTTGAGACCAGAGATCTATACCTCCTTTAAGGATTCGGGTTCCTTTGAGCCCATGTCCTTGAAACCATGAGCAGGTATCAAGAGCAGTTTGACCAGTGTGATCATAAAGAATGATCGTCTTCTCGTAGTTTTCAGGAGTGAATAGAGAGTTTTGTAATTCTTGAGTCAGAAATTGTGCACCTTCTATTTTGAGCGCTTCATATTCTTCCCTCGTGCGGGAGTCTAAAAGAAGAACAGGTTTATCAGAGTTTATAAGCTCGTTTACCTCACGGGGACTGAGCATCATTTCTTGATCTCTCTTATCACTCTCGATGATCTCCTTAATAACATCATCTGGATTCAGCTCATTTTTTTCACAAACTAACTGTAATGATTCATCATCGGAATAGGAACAAGACTGACACCCGCCAATGTGAAAACTGGAAAAAAGAGCCCTCTTCATGCTTGGAAAGAGTTCTCTTAATTCGCTCATTGGCTTATCTAGAAGCTCTTTAGACATATAAAAAAAGTCAGCCGTACCCCCGGCCGGAATCGAACCGGCACGTCCGAAGACAACAGATTTTAAATCTGCAGCGTCTACCAATTCCGCCACAGGGGCAACGGTGATTGAAGGCGCACCGTATAATGGATTTCCCCGATTTCAATACATAATTACAGATTTCTTAAAAACTAGATAAATGGATAGCTCAGGGTGTTTTTCAGAGCCTAATAATCCCCATTTTATAGAACTACCTACCTGTAAAAAAGAGAGAGAAATATTCGCCAGATTAAGATTTGCTGTTATCTTAAAATATGGAGGCGGAATTTAAGAATCAGGTCATACGTCTAGCGTGGCATGATAGGACAACGTTTGAGGACATCGAGAAGCGTTTAGGGCTCTCAGAGAAGGAGGTGATCCGATTAATGAGAGCAGAGTTAAAGGGGAGTAGCTTTAGGCTGTGGAGAAAGCGAGTGTCAGGGCGCGTGACCAAGCATAGAAAAAAATTTAAATCTGAGCGTAAGAATTTGAAAGCTGGGCGTGGTGCAATACGAGAGGAAGAATAACACCTTATTTATTTATGGAAATCACTCTCGTTTTTCCCCACCAACTCTTTGTCAACCACCCTGCCTTAAAGAAAGGGAGAAAGGTTATATTGCTCGAAGATTCCTTGTTTTATGGTGGCGACCCACATTGGGAGATACAGTTTCATAAGAAAAAGCTAATCCTGCACCGGGCGTCGATGAAAGCATATGAGGCGAGGTTGAAGAAGGAAGGTTATGAGGTGGATTACATTGAGTGGCAAATTGGGAAAAGCACTCTGGATCACTTGGATGCGCTAGAAATTGAAACCATACATTTCTGTGATCCTGTAGATGACGTTCTTTCACGAAGGCTTAAAAGAAGTGCTGCGCAGTTAGAGGAATATCCCACCCCGAACTTCCTTACGACCCTAGAAACTTATGAAGAGTTACTGGGCAATAAAAAGCCCTTCATGGCGACTTTTTATAAAGAACAGAGGATGCGCTTAAATGTCCTGATCGAAAGCGATGGTAAGACTCCGATGGGAGGAAAGTGGAGCTTCGATGAGGAAAATAGGAAGAAGTTACCTAAGAAGCAATCCGTGCCAGAGCCTCCAATATGCGTGAAGAATTCTTATTTAGAGGCGGCAGAGAAGTATGTGGCCGAGACTCTTCCCAATGCTCTTGGAGAAAGTGATAACTTTCATTACGCGGTTACACATGAGGAAGCGGAAGAATGGTTTCAGCAATTTTTAAAGGAGCGTTTCCACCTCTTCGGTAATTATGAGGACGCTATTTCTACTAAGCATAAGATTCTCTTCCATAGTGTTCTTACACCCGCGCTTAATATTGGGCTTCTGTCACCTGAACACGTGATTTATGCCGCAATAGACTATGCCGAAAAACATGAAGTGCCTCTAAATTCGCTAGAAGGGTTTGTGCGTCAAGTAATTGGCTGGCGGGAGTTTATGCGGGTGATGTATGTAAAATACGGAGTGAAGGAAAGAAATTCAAATTTTTGGGGCTTCACCCGCAAGATGCCGAAAGCGTTTTATGATGGAACGACGGGGGTAGCCCCCATTGATGAAACGATTCGTCGCGTATTGGAAACGGGCTATTGCCACCATATTGAGCGATTAATGCTATTAGGTAATTTCATGCTACTTTGCAGAATCCACCCTGATGAAGTTTATAAGTGGTTTATGGAACTCTTTATCGACTCTTACGATTGGGTAATGGTGCCAAATGTCTACGGAATGAGCCAATTCGCGGACGGGGGAGTATTCACCACCAAACCATACATCTCAGGGTCTAACTATGTGCGAAAAATGTCTGACTATAAGAATGGAGAGTGGTGTGAAATATGGGATGGGCTGTTTTGGAGTTTCATCGGTGATCACACTGAAGTTTTTTCTAAAAATGCGAGAATGAGCCGAATGACTTGGATGTATGATAAGATGGAGTCTAAGAAGAAAGAATCTCACCATCAAAGAGCCGAGGAGTTTTTGAAGAAATTAGACGGATGAATGCAATCTGATTTGGCTATTCCGCTGATCTATCAAAGTGATTAATGGCATCTTTAAGAAGCGTTTGGCTATGTATCTGAAAATCGTCATAGGAGGCTTTAAAGTCGATGATTGAATCTGCTATAGGCTCAAAATTAGGTTTTCGGCGACTCATCCCTATGAGAGCTTTTTCTATTCCGTCTATAGAAGCGTATTTCTCAAACCATTCATCTTCGCACATCCATTTCCCTACCTTCTTGGCGTCCTCTGGGAGAAGCTTCCAGTGGGCTTTTAGCGAATCATAGATCTCCGTATTATATTCTGACAATGATAGATCAGAATACCGATTCCAATGCATGGCTAAGAAATGGTCGGTAAAGATATCCAATACAATACCAGCAAACCGCCTTCTCGCTGGATTAAGTAATAACTTTCCTGCGTGAAAGCTGGCATGACTATCCGTAAAGACATCCACCTTTCTATGCATAATGATACCAGCAATGATTTCCTGTGGGTATTTATCTGTCAGGCTTTCAGGAGTGCCTTTAACGAAATCGCCCAAAAAATTTCCGACTCGAGACTCAGAAGTGTTTTTAGCTAGAAGGAAGTGGGCGAGAAAGTTCACTGACCTTATGTGAAGTAGTATAAATCAAGGAAGATAGAAACAAAAAAGCGAGGTCGTTTAACCGACACTCGCTTTTATATTAAAAAGGTAATTAGAACTTACGCTTCTTTATCTTCTCCGCTACACTTTTTTTTGCAATCTTTCTCGCATTCCTTGTCATCGCAATCACTACAATCTTTGTCTTTATCATCACAGCTACCACAGTCTTTTCCGTAGACAGTACAATCACTGCTGTTAGCTGGTGTAATGTTTACTTCTGCAAATGAGAAGCTAAGAGAGGCAAAAAGACCGAAGAGGATTCCAGTTAGTTTCATAATATTATAGTTTTATTTTGTTAAGGGTTACTCTTATAAGAGCGATTAAGTGTACTATTTATTCTCATAAATATCAAATATTTTAAAAGTATTATTAGGTTTTAACACTAAATCGGAATTTCATGATTAAAGTAAAGGGAGAGTGTTTTTTAAATTCACCCTTAGTTGATAGGGGCGAGCTCATGCGGGGTAGTAAACTTTACTACTATGATGACAGCTATCTCAAGAATAGAATTTACCGAAGAGAGCACAAGCGGAATAAAGTTGCCTGTTAATAAGTGATTATTTATCGATTTAATTAGATGTTAGATGTTCTTACAGATTACCATACACATACTCCTCTTTGTAAACACGCGGAGGGCGAACCAGAGCAATACGTCGCACAAGCGATTTCCATGGGTCTGGCGGAGTACGGAATAGCGGATCATGCCCCTGTTTTACCTGAGCCGTTTGACGATTGGCGTATGCAAAGGGATGAATTACAGCTGTATTTTGAATGGATAGAGCGTGCGCGAGCAGCGGCTGGAGATAAACTAAAGGTAAGAGCTGGCTTAGAATGCGATTGGCTTTCTGGCTGTGAAGAGTGGATAGAGACTCTGCGTGAGGAATATGAATGGGATTACTTAATAGGCTCTGTTCATTACATCGCGGATCAGTGGGACTTTGATAACCCTAAATGGTTAGGACAGTGGGCAGAAACGGATGTAGAAGAAGTCTGGGGGATATATTGGAAAACGTATGAGCAAATGGTGCGTTCTGAATTGTTTGAGATTCATGCACATGCCGATCTTATAAAAAAGTTTGGCTATAAACCAGAGGGTGATTTAAGGAAGTATTATGAACCAGTGATACAGACTTTAGCGGACACAAGAGGGACAATAGAAATCAATACCGCTGGTTGGTATAAGCAATGCGCTGAGCAATATCCAGAAATGGGGTTCTTAAGACTTGCAGCTGAGGCAGGAGTGTCTCTTGTGATTTCCTCAGATGCTCATGCCCCGTATGAAGTGGGACGCGATTTTAATAAGGCTTACGCTTTAGCAAAAGAGTGTGGTTTTACTAAATTAGTGCGCTTTTCCAAAGGGGAGAGAAGAGAGGTAGTAATTTAAGTATGGTTACTCGTTTCGCTCCATCCCCAACGGGATACTTGCATTTGGGTCATGTATATTCGGCTTTGATGTGCCAGAAGGCGGCAGGAGAAAAGGGGCGTCTACTCTTGAGGTTTGAAGACATAGATCACACGAGAGTAAGGGACCAGTACTATGACGCCATTATTGAAGATCTAGAGTGGCTAGGCGTGACGTTTACAGAAAAACCGTGGAGGCAGAAAGATCGCTATGAAGAGTATCAACTAGCATTAGAAAAACTTAAGAAACAGGATGTGGTCTACCCTTGTTTCTGCACTAGGAAAGAGCTCGCTCTAGAGAATCCACTTAGTGCTCCGCATGGGGATGATGCATTTCTTTATGCGGGGAAGTGTAAGGCATTAAGCGACCAGAAACGAGAATCTAAAATAGAGTCTGAAATCCCATATTCTTGGAGATTAGATGCTTCTAAGGCAAATTTGGTAGCTGGAGCGCTCACCTTTCATGACGCCATTAGAGGTCAGCTGGATGTCCAACCCTTTCTTTTAGGAGATGTTATTTTAGCAAGGAAAGATATTCAGACTTCTTATCATATTGCGGTGGTGGTGGATGATGCAGCACAAGGGGTTTCTCATATAACCAGAGGCGAAGATCTCTTAGGCTCTACTCATATTCACCGTCTTTTACAAAAGCTACTAGGATATAAAGAGCCTCAGTATTTTCATCACAGATTGATCTTAGATAAAGATGGCAAACGGCTAGCTAAGAGAGATGCCTCCTTGTCTATAAAGACACTGAGAGAGCAAGATAAAACATCTGAAGAAATTATATCTATGGTCTTACCTTTAGAGCCTTAAGCCATTTAAAGAAGGAGACTATTAAGATAAGGTAAGGAGCCCATAGGGCAAAACGCTCCCAGGTGGAGAGGACCCATTCACCGTTAAGCGCTTGCCGATAAGGAAGCATGAAATACAGGAAGCCTGTAAAGGTGAGAAGTGTGATGACAACCGTATGTCGCTTTATGGCGAAAGGTAATAGCCATATGAAATACCAAGCATGAACCATAGGTGAAAAGGCGAGTAGCGCTAAAAAGCTACGTGATTGAAAACCTGCAAAGCTTTTAGAAAAAAGAGTTATGAGTATAAGAATGATTCCTAATGGATAAGCGAAGACTTTATTAGGGATAAAGTCGTAAGGGTGGTGGTTAAGATACTCTTCTGAAAGCCATGGAATAAATGAAGCACTTCTTGCTATCGCGGTGAATTGCGCTGGATAAAGCTGGTTTGGAATACCAGCGAGTGCAGAAAAAGTTATATAGGAGAGGAGGGGAATGAGAAAAATTCCTAAAGAAAAGAGGCAGAGCTTTTTTATACTTCTTTCTTTTGTAAGTATCTGCCATCCCACGAATGCGGCAGCTAAAACGGCAACTAGCTTAAAGGAAATGCTCGCTCCTAAGAGTAAGCCAGTGAAAAAATAAGCGGGATCATTCTTTCTCCATAATATCCAAGCTGCCACTAGTGGGAGTAAGAACAAGGCTTCGTAGTGAGCTCCTCCTGCGACACAGTAAATTACAAGCGGGTTAAGTAAATAGAGCTTAGAAGCGGAGCCAAAGGCTTTTAATAGCAACACACAAATAGCTAAGTCTGCTAAAATGAAGATTAGCTTAAAAAGAAGCACGGATGAGGAAAAAGCACACGCAATCCGAAAAATAAGCTGTGTTAAAGGGGGGTAAATGGCTGTTGCTTCCTTATTATTTATCTTAGACCACCAGTCTGTCTGTAAGTGGCTTAGAGTGTCTGAATCTGGAGATAAGTTATAGGGATTAAAACCATGATTCTGAATCATACCTTCCCACAAATACCTCCATACGTCGTCTCCTGGCGCCATAGGAATGAGTATAAGACGTAAGAGTAATGCTATTCCTAAAAGTATAGTGGGCGTCCACCCCTTTCTTAAATGTGAGAAAAGGTATCCTGCGATCATCACTGAAGCTCCTACAAAAAAAGGTGCAGCTCCTGAAACGGTGGCGGGGTTTCCTTTAAGCGAGAGTGCTAATGCTCCTGAAATAAGCAGTAATATCGAAAATGCCAGAATTACTGTTTGGATAATTTTTCTTTCTAGGAAGAGTTTGCCGAGCGTCGATAGAATAATAGTTCCGGCTTTAA
This sequence comes from uncultured Verrucomicrobiales bacterium, assembly GCA_938008215.1. Classification (GTDB taxonomy): domain Bacteria; phylum Verrucomicrobiota; class Verrucomicrobiia; order Verrucomicrobiales; family Akkermansiaceae; genus WTJZ01. Next base: position 25,304 of record CALLLS010000031.1, read on the forward strand.
AGCTTGCTGTAAAACTCCCAGATATTTTTGAAACCCCGCCTTGCCTATCCAAGTAATTTACAGGGATCTCCTGACATCGAAGATTGGTTTCAAGCGCCTTCGCTTGCATCTCCACTGTCCAACCGAAGTTTTCATCCTCCATCTGAAGAGCGTCTAGAGCCTCTTTTCTAATAATCCTTAGAGGTCCAAGATCGTGAAAGCCTCTTCCCCAGCCAATTTTCATGAGAAAGCCAGAAAGCCAGTTCCCAAAGTTCTGCACAGGAGTGAGGTTTTTTCTTCCTGCTTTAGTTGCCCTTCGGTTACCAATGATTAAATCATTTTCATCTAGGTGTGGCCAAAACTTTTCTAAATCTGATAAATCGTCACTCCCGTCGGCATCGCAGAATAAAATCCAATCAAAGCCTTCGGGAATATGTTCTATACCGGTTAGGCAAGCTCTACCGTAGCCCCTCCGGTTTTCTGTTAATACTTCAGCACCCTCTTCATAAGCGTGTTGCTTCGTATTATCGCTGGAGCCATTATTAACGACAATGACTTTATCAATATTAAGTGAATAGAGCCCAGAAACAACGCCTCTAATAGTATCTTCCTCATTCCAAGCGGGAATGATAGCTACAATTTTTTGTCTGCCTGACACGAAATGGAAGAGGGAATTGTGAGGTGTAAAATTCCATTAATGACAAATTATTCTTCGTTTCTATTAGGCGCCACATGACCAATTCCTTTTCCTATGGCAGAAGCTCCTTTCACTACCCCGCCTGCTATTTTGAAAGGAGCTTTGGCGATCGCATTTACGACGCAGGAGTTAAGAGCGAGAGTGAAAACGACAATAGTTAATGTTGTGAAAATTTTTCTCATATATTGATTCTTAGCTAGCAGATTGAGCGATGAACAGAAAAAATAAAATACGGTTTGCTATAAAACGTTGGAGCTTTTATTTTTATGTATGGAAATAGCTCATTACAAGGTCGTAGATAGTCAAGGGAAACCCAAAAGTGTTATTATTAGTTGGGCTGACTTCCTTATAATTAAGGAGCGACTTTCTCTGGATCAAGAAGGTGAGACAAGCCGCTACGCTCCACCCTCCGAAAACAATGTTAATACGGAACAAATAGATGAAGCGGCTGAAAGTTTAGAAGATTCAGTTGGTGAACGCCCAGATAAAACAGCGGATCACGTTGATGGAGGAGATTTTAAACCTCTTGCTGATTTAGGGATAAAGCTACCTGAAGCCATTCAGAGAAAAACGGTAGCAAAAGCTGAATCAAAGAAAGATGAAGTGGATGGTATTAAGCTTGGCAAAAGAATTCGCTAATAGTGTCCATACTAGAAAACAAAAAAGCCCACTCATATGAGGGGGACTTTTATTATGTCGATGAATGATTGATTATCTGGAGTAAAGTTCAACAACAAGCTGAACATTTACTTGATTATCAATATCATCAGGCTCAGGAAGGCGAACTACCTTACCCTCGAGTTTTTCACGATCAACCGTAACCCAATCCTTAATAGGACGGCTTTGGGTAAGGTCTAGCATTCTCATTGCAAGTTGCTGTGAAGAGGCCTTTTCAGAAATCTTGATTTCGTCACCAGGCTTTATTTGATAGCTGGGAATATCCACACGAGAGCCATTTACATAAACATGCCCGTGGTTTACAAGCTGACGAGATGATTGGCGTGAGTTGCCAAAGCCAAGTCGGTAGCAAACGTTGTCAAGGCGAGTCTCAAGTAAACTCTGAAGAGTATCACCTGTAATCCCAGTTTGACGGGTAGATTCTTCATAATAAGAGCGGAATTGTTTCTCTAACACACCGTAAATATATTTCAGCTTTTGCTTCTCCGCAAGAGCTACAGAGTATTCCGATTTCTTTTTACGTCCCGCTCTCAGACCGTGTGGTCCTGGAGGGTAATTTCGACGCTCAAGAGCTTTAGAAGGTCCGAAGAGAGGCATCCCGAAACGGCGATTGATTTTGTCCTTAGGTCCAGTATAACGTGCCATAAGATTTAATAGTTAATAGTTTATTTGTTCGGGTGAAATTTATACGCGACGCGCTTTCTTAGGGCGGCATCCATTATGTGGAACTGGTGTGACGTCCTTAATGGAAGTAACATTTATTCCTACTCCTTGCACTGCGCGAGCTGCTGAGTCACGTCCTTGACCAGGTCCTTTAACGCGTATCTCAGCTTGTTTAAGTCCATGTCCCATCGCTTGCCTACAAGCATCTTGAGAGACTACTTGGCCTGCATAAGACGTTGATTTACGAGATCCTTTAAAGCCCATTTTCCCAGCAGAAGACCATCCGATAACATTTCCGTTATCATCAGTTACACTGACAATGGTGTTGTTGAAAGTCGCAGCAACGGTAACGATCCCCTTGCTGATATTCTTATTCCCTTTTGCTTTAAAGACCTTAACCTTGTCAGGATCTTCCTCTCCTAAAATCTCCGCGAAAATATCTTTTTTCTGCGCAGGTTTAGCATTCTCGTCCTCAGCTTTCTTTGCATCTTCAGCAGGAGCATTCTCCGCCTTTGGTGCATCTTCTGAGGCTGGAGCAGCGTCTTTCGCTGCTGCATCTTCTACTGCAGGAGTTGCCTCTGCAGCAGGAGCTTTTTGCTCCTCAACGTTTTTCTCGTTGGTATTTTCTTCAGCCATATTGGTTTATTTTATTTTTTGTTTTGTGAGACGAAAAGAGGGACATGTAAGCCCCTCTCATTCTATTTATCTCAAAAATTGATAGGGAAATTATGCGCGTCCACCTACAGTTTTCTTCTTCCCTTTACGGGTGCGAGCGTTCGTTTTGGTTCTTTGACCTCGAACAGGGAGCCCACGACGGTGGCGGATTCCTCTTTGGCATTGGATCGTTTGTAGACGCTTAAGCGCGGAAGTGCGCTCACGGCGTAGATCACCTTCGATAATGAGTCCTTCTCCTTGGATAACTCCAGCAAGCTTCGCAAGTTGCTCTTCTGTGAGTTGTCCAGTGCGCGTGTCAGGATCTACTCCTGCTTGCTCTAGGATACGAGATGCTGTTATGCGTCCAATTCCATAGATATACGGAAGAGACGCCTCAATGCGCTTCTCGTTAGGGATTTCAATACCGAATAAACGTGCCATAATTAGTTAAAGTTATTCCAGACATTCCGCCCAGAAGGAGAAAACGTTTATCAAAGATTCTAATGATCGCAAGCCAGAAATGTATAAAAATGTGGCACTGTAATAAGCATCTAGAATATTTACGATAATGTGGTTACGTTGACCCTTTTTTAAAAGGATCCTAAGCCATGGGGGAAGCTTATATCAAGTGTACTATTCTTTTAGAGAATCTAGTGCCTTTGTCATACATGCCTCTCCATAACATATATTTACTACGGTAACTTCATCGTTAGCAAGGGTTTCAAGAAGTCTTTTTGGATCTCTTTGGAGCAAATGGGGAGTATTATAGTGAGGAGATTTAGGCGAACGATCTAGATCGTCAAAAAACGTAGGCAAATCCTCTGTCATGTTTCCTAAAGGATCTCCATGTGCCCCAGTTAAATTGTAAACATTTTTCTCTTCACGGACTCTTCTAGTAAAAGTGTTCATTTGAGCTGACGAAACAGGTCCAGAGGGAGTTATTATTGAACCACCATTTGGTAAATCATATTTTTGTAAATATGATTTACCAAAGTTAATAAACTGTGTCTCCCCAACTGTAGCAGGAATTTCACCAAATAAGAGCACTTCGTCACCTCTAGATAAACCTGTTGCAGCTGTGGGAAGTGACCAAATTTCTATATTTTTATTCGAAAAAATATTTCCAGCCCTCACATAAAGGTCAGTAGATAGAGCAGTGGCTGTATTTGCAGCGTTACTTGCAGTATCAACCACTACGCTCGTAGCTGTTACTGCCGCATTGGTCACTGCTTCTCCTGCAACATTACTCGCAAGTTCACCGGCAGCCTCTACAGCTTTCCCTCCTGCTGCTTTCGCCGCTTCGGCAGCTTGCTCAATCTTTAGAGCAATTTTATATGCGCCTGGTGCTTGACCTAAAAATGGAACAAACGCTGCAGCTGTAAGACCAGCATTCACCCACTGCCCATCAATCAAATAATAGATAACTCCGGCTGCATCAATACCCATTCCTTCTGGACCAGGTGATAACCCTCCATAATCAAGAAATGTCTCAAAATCTTTTTTGCCAAATACAGACTCAGGCGTGAAAGATGGTCTAAAATTAATCACTACAGGCTCAGGTGATTCTGAAGTGTTGACGTCTAAACCTGATTCACTTACAGGCACACTGTTCTCTCTAATATACGTTGCGTAATCTCCGTCTTGAACTGGGGTAGAGTATGCACCGGTATTTCCCGCAGATCCTGCAAACCC